>DAIDLI010000049.1 GCA_027449545.1 Acidobacteriaceae bacterium
ACCCGCTACCGAACCATTGGCGTGCCCGCCCTGCGCTGCGCCGCTGCCCAGCAGACCGGTTGCCGAATGCCCCGAAGCTCTGCCACGCCGGCTGTGGGTGGGATGTTCCTCCCTGCCCCTCGCAGGCTCCCGTTCGTCCCGCCTTCCTTCCGCACTGCCGCTGCCCAGCACGCCGCCTGCCGATCCGGCGGAAGCGCTGCCATTCCGTCCGCTTGCGCTGGCCGAACCGTTGGCCGCCCCATTCGCATTGGCTTGACCGCCGTTGACGCTGCCATTGGCGTTCATCCCCGATGAGCCGTTCATCTGCGACTGACCGGCGCTGGCCGAGACATTCTGCTGTCCGTTCGCACTGGCGCTCACCTGCTGCGCCACAAGGGAAATACTGGTGAAGCTGAGAGCCGCTACTGCGAGCAATTGAACCGTCTTCATCGCATATCCTCCTTAACCGTCTGCGAGTCCTCCTGCCACGTCCGCGGCTCTGCGGGAATCATGGCTGCTCCCCGGCCGGGAAAGAGCCGGACCGCCGTAACATCCAGCGGCATAAAGCGCCAACGGGGGAAGCCCGAAGAGCAATTCGCCTGGTGCAGGCTTAGTGTGTTTGGATGCGCAAATTTGTGCATCCGCTGTGCAGTCAAATGCACAATCTCCGCCAAAGTTGTGGAAGATTTGCACAGCCGGAGTCCCGCGAGGACAAACCGAAAGCGCAACTACATGAAAAATAAATTAGTTACGAATATCCGAGCAGTGGCTCTTTGAGCTTTCAGCTTGAGCTCAATCCGCAGCTCGAGCGGGAACTTCCCGGCGGCAAGTGGAAAAATTTTCCTGGCGGCGTGGCATCCCTGCCCGGGCGCTTAGCCTTTGGGCGCGAAGTAGCCCTTGCGCACCTGCACCTTATTGCCTTTACCGCAGTTCACGGAGATGCGCCGGAAGGTGCCGTCCAGCTTGCTGTTGGTGGGCACATAGCTGGCCACGTACTGCGTGCGCAGCTCATCCTCGATCTGCTCGAAGGCCGCCTCCAGCTTGGTGCTGTTGTTGCCCACGTCGATCAGCCGTCCGCCGGTCTCGTCGGCGATCTTCTTGGCCGCGGAGTAGCCGTAGTAGCCCATCCCCGCGTTCCAGTAGCTCATCTTGTCGGCCATCAGGATGATGTAGATCATCACGTTGTTTCGTTGCGCCGCGGCGATGGCATCCTGAATTTTTGTTGTGCTGCCCTCGTCCTCACCGTCGGTCAGAATGACCAGCGCCTTGCGCCCGGTCTCCGTGCTCAGCTTCTGCGCCGACGCCAGATAGATGGCGTCATAGAGCAGCGTCCCCTTGGGATCGCTCACCGGCACCGGGCCGCCGCCCATGCCGGGGATGCCGCCTCCGTTCCCGCCAGCGGTATTGATCTGCGCCTTATTGAGAGAGTGCGCCAGCTCGCGCGGACTGTTCGTGAAGTCCTGCAGCAGGTCAACATTCACGTCGAAGGAGACCAGAAAAGCCTCGTCCTTGGGCCGCATCACGCGATTCAGGAACTCGGTGCCCGCCTCCTGCTCCATGGGCAGAAGCCGGTACTGGCTGCCCGAGGTGTCCAGCAGAATGCCCAGCGTCAGCGGCTGATTGGTCTCGGCCACAAAGCTCTTGAGCTTCTGCTGCACGTTGTCCTCAAAGACCTTGCAGTCGTTCTCGGTCAGGTGCGGCACCAGCTCGCCATGGTTATCCTTCACCGTGAAGAACAGGTCCACCAGGTTGACGTTCAGCTTGAAGGTGGCGACCGGCGTCTGGTCCTCGGGCACAGCCGGAGCCGTGCTCACCGGAGGCGCGTCCGGATCCGGCTCGAGCTGGGCGTGGGCCACAACCGCGCTGAGCGGCAGCGCGAGCAAAAGAACGGCAAGTCCGGTACGCATACGCATGCTGGCCAATTAGACGGGTTCCACGAGCCTAAGGTAGCTCTCTAGCTCCGGCGAGCCCCTCTCTCCAGCCGGCAGCGTCGCCCCATCAGCGATCAGTTGCGCCGGCCAACCGACGACAACTAGCGCCAGCCAACCGGCGATCAGTAGCGCCGGCCTCCAGGCCCGCACACGCCCCCTGACGCGAACGTCCCAGCACAGCCTCTCTTCAGAGAGCGCCTACGCCGCCGACTCCGCCTCGATCCGCATCGAGATATCTGCCGCCCTGGCCGAGTGCGTCAGCGCCCCTACGCTGATAAAGTCCACGCCCGCCTCAGCGTAGGCGCGGATATTCTCGAGCACAATCCCTCCGGAAGCCTCGATCGAAACCGCCGGTCCGCCGCGGGCAAAGCTCTCCTTGCGGATCCGCTCCACCGCTTCCTTCACCTCGGCGGGCGTCATATTGTCCAGCAGGATGGACTCCGCCCCACCCACCAGCGCCTCGTCGAGCTCCGCCGTCGTGCGCACCTCCACCTGGACCGTCTGCCCCGGCCGCCGCGCCGCCAGCGCTCGCTTCAGCACCGTGGGGATACCTCCGCCCAGGGAGATGTGGTTGTTTTTGATCAGGATCGCGCTGGCCAGGTCCATCCGATGATTCGTGCCGCCGCCGCAGAGCACCGCGTACTTCTCCAGCACGCGCAGCCCGGCAATGGTCTTGCGCGTATCCAGCACGCGCGCTTTGGTGCCCTGGAGGGCATCGGCGTACCGCCGCGTCAGCGTGGCGATCCCGCTCAGATGCTGCATCAGGTTCAGGATCACGCGTTCACAGCTCAGCAGCACCTGCGCGTTGTGGCGGACCACCGCCAGCGCCTGCCCGGCCCGCACCCGTACCCCGTCGAAGATCTCCGGATGGCTGACAACCTCAAAGCGCGTCTGCGCCTGGGGCCGGTGGTCAAGCCGCCTGTAGAGCTCAAGAAACCGCGGCACCGCGCCCAGCCCGCAGATCACCAGGTCCTCGCGGGCGAGGATAGTAGCCGAGGCGCGCAGGTTGGGGTCAATCACCGCGTTGGTGGTCGCGTCGCCGGCCGCCTTGTCTTCCTGCAGCGCCAGCTCCAGCAGTGCGTCGATGCGATGGCTCTTCCAGTCCATTTGTTTTCCTTGGGGAAACAGCTCTCCGCTTTCAGCCCCTCTTGTCCCTGTCATCCTGAGCGTAGTGAAGGATCCGCGGTTGTCCTTCGTCACTCTTTCGACAACGCCGGGTGCCGGGTGCCCCAGGTCTCGATTTCGAGACCTGGGAAAGCAAGACCTTTACCCCTTGGGCAGACTCTCCAGTGCTGCCCGCGCCTTCTCGAGCAGCGTTCTGGTCTCCCCGGCCTGCTTCTTCAAGCCTTCCACCACCGGCGCGGGGGCCTTGGCCAGAAATCCCTCGTTGCCAAGTTGCCGCTCGGCCGCCGCCAGCCCTTTTTCATATTTCGCGATATCCCGTGTCAAGCGCTCGCGCTCGGCCGCTGCGTCCACCTTGCGCTCGTACACCACCGCAACATCGAAGGCGGTGGCATGGTGCTTGGCAAGCCCGGCGGAGATCTCATGCGCAATGCGCATCTCGCTCACCCGCGCCAGCCGTTCCACGATATCGTGGTTGGCTTCGAAAATCCGCCGTGCGGTGGCGTGCGTCCGCACCTCGATGGGCGTGGAAGCCTTCTCCTCCACACCAATCTCCTTGCGCAGCGCGCGCACCTCTACGATCAGGTTTTGCAGCAGTTCCATCTCCTCGATCGGTGCCTGCTCCTTCGCCGCGCCGTCCGCCTGCGGATAGCGCGTCAAAGCAATAGACTTCGCCGGCGGCTGGCCGTCATACACCGCAAGCCAGAGTTCTTCCGTCAGGAACGGCATGAACGGCGACAGCAACCGCAACGCCGCCTCAAACACAGAAACCAGCGTCGTCAAAGCCGCTTCCGCCGGGCGCCTCAGGTCCCTCGCATTGGAGGACCTGGGAGACCTCAACTCTTCGCCCGCCTCATTCCCGCTGACCAGCTGACCCGCGGACTCGCCAACCTGCTGCTTCTCGAAGTTCAGCCGCAGCTTCACGATCTCCAGGTACCAGTCGCAGAAGCTGCCCCAGAAGAACTGATAGATGGCATTGGCTGCGTCGTCGTACCGGTAATTCGCCAGCGACTCATTGACCCGCGCCGCCGTCGCGTGCAGCTCCGCCACGATCCAGCGCGCCTCCAGCGGCGCATCCTCGCCAACGGTGGGCATGGCCCCAAGCACCGAGCGGTCAACTGAAATCCCCGCCTCCGCCGCCTTGTCCACGTTCATGAAAATGAAGCGCGCGGCGTTCCAGATCTTGTTGGCGAAGGCGCGATAGCCCTCGGTGCGGGCCACGTTGAAGGCAATATCGGTTCCCGGAGAAGCCATCGAGGCCAGCGTGAAGCGCACCGCATCCGTCCCGTACTGCTTCACGATTTCGATCGGATCGATGACGTTGCCCTTGGTCTTCGACATCTTCTCGCGGTTGGCGTCGCGCACCAGCGCGTGGATATACACCTCGCGGAAAGGAACTGCGTCCTTCAACTCGCGCGGGCGTCCGTCGGCCATGGGCACGTCGCCTGCAAACCAGCAGCCCAGCATGATCATGCGGGCTACCCAGAAGAACAGAATGTCGAACCCCGTGACCAGCAGGTTGGTGGGATAAAAGGCATCGAAGTCCGCCCGGGTTTCCTGAGAAATCTTCGGCCAGCCGAACACCGAGACCGGCAGCAGACCCGAGGAGAACCAGGTGTCGAGCACGTCCGTCTCCTGCGTGATCTTCTCCGAGCCGCAGTGCGCGCACGCCGCCGGATCCTCGCGCGCCACCGTCACCTTGTGGCAATTCGCGCAATGCCATGCGGGAATCCGGTGTCCCCACCACAGTTGCCGGCTGATGCACCAGTCGTGGATGTTGCGCATCCACTCGAAGTACGTCTTGGCGTACATCTCCGGCGTGAACTTGATGTGGCCCTTCTCGACCGCCTCGATGGCCTTGTCGGCCAGCGGCTGAATCTTCACGAACCACTGCGTCGAGAGCCGCGGTTCCACCACCGTCTTGCAGCGGTCGCAGTGGCCCACGTTGTGCACGTGATCCTTGATCCCCGCCAGGAGCTGCCGCTCTTCCAGACTTTGGACGATCTCTTTGCGAGCGACATAGCGGTCCAGCCCCGCATACTTCCCACCGTTCTCGTTCACATGCCCGGTATCGTCCATCACGTTGATGGAGGGCAGGTGGTGCCGCTCGCCCAGCGCAAAGTCATTGGGATCGTGCGCCGGCGTCACCTTCACCGCGCCGGTGCCGAACTCCCGGCTCACCCACTCGTCCAGAATGATGGGGATCTCGCGGTCCACCAGCGGCAACCGCAGCTTCTTTCCATGCAGATGCGTGTAGCGCTCGTCTTCGGGATGAATGGCGACCGCCGTGTCGCCCAGCATCGTCTCCGGGCGCGTCGTCGCCACCGTCAAAAACTCGCCGGAGTCCTTGCCATCCTCGCCGATCACCGGGTACCTGATCTCCCACAGATGCCCCTTGTGCTCGTCGTAGACCACTTCGAGGTCGCTGATGGCGGTCTGGCAGCGCGGGCACCAGTTCACGATGTACGCGCCACGATAGATCAGCCCCTGCTCGTGCAGCTTGACGAACGCCTCGCGCACCGCCACCGACAGCCGCTCGTCCATGGTGAAGTACTCGCGGCTCCAGTCCACGGAGGCGCCAAGACGCTTCATCTGGTCCAGGATGGCGCCGCCGTAGTGCCGCTTCCACTCCCACACCCGCTCCACGAACTTCTCACGGCCCAGTTTCTGGCGCGAGCTGCCCTCCGACACCACCTGGCGCTCCACCATCATCTGCGTGGCGATGCCGGCGTGGTCGGTGCCCGGCACCCACAGCGCGCGATCGCCGCACATGCGCCGCCAGCGGGTCAGGATGTCCATCTCCGTCTGGTTGAGCATGTGCCCCATGTGCAGGCGACCGGTCACATTCGGAGGCGGCAGCAGGATCACGAAAGACTGACCCGCATCGCGGCCTGGCTCCGGCGTCGGTTGGGCGAAGAGGTTTTCGCGGACCCAGAACTCCGCCCAGTGATCTTCGATGGCGGTGGGGTCGTAGGCTTTTGGCAGCTCGTGAGGCATTGGGATCGCTTGGAGCCCCCGCGGAAAGTGCGCCAAACCCGCCCTGAATCAGGCGTTTCGCGCCAAAGGGGACTCCCTTCAGGGTAGCAGATGCGGCATTCACCGCACCCATACGCAAAAAGGGCCGCGCCCCAGCCGGGTGCGGCCCTTCCCTTGTTCCCTTATCCCTCGTTCCCTTGTTCCCTGTCCTTAGAACGGGTTCAGCTTGCCCAGACCCTTCTTCTTCTTTTTCTTGCTGGACGATTCCGAGCTCAGGTCGGTCTTCGGCTTCTTCGCCTTTACGCCCGGCTGCTGAACCGGCTGCGGGGGCGGCGGCGTCTTGATGTCGTTAATCTGCACCGGAGCCTCAGCCGGCTTCGTGGCCGCAGGCAACGCCGTATTGGTGGATGCCACCGGCTTCACCAGCGCATTCGGATCGGTCTGCGACGTACCGGAAGGCGCGGAGATGACCTGAACGCCCATTCCCGTTCCGCTGCCGGGGACCATCCGTCCAGCCTCCGGAGCGGCCGACGGCCGGTCGCTGCGCGGCGGCTCATTGGCGGGAGTCGGGGTGGCCGTCGCTTCAACCGGCGCCGGCTTGCCTTCGTCCATCGCCTCCTTGAACATGGCCACGTTCTGCCTGCTGATATCGGTGGCCAGGGTGCGCTTGGGATCGCTCAGGGTGGGCTCGCCTACGTGCACAGCCTCCACGACCGTCGGTCCCCGCTTGATCAGTCCCAGGGCAAAATCCGTGAAGCGCAGGGGCTGCTCGCTGCGCTGCTCGGCATCGCTCTGCGCAATGGCCGTCTGGCTCGGCGTCGGCACCGGACGGTTCATCGCCACCAGCCGGTCGCGCGCGTCTTCCACGTGCGGCGCCATCGGATAGCGGGTGATCACCTTGTCGTAAGCCGCCGCGGCCCGGTTCTCATACATGGCCTGCAGCCGCTCGCGCGCCGCTCCCGGCATGCGGGTGGCCAGCTTCACCTGCTGCGCCTCACCGGCGTAGCAGTCGCCAATCGCAATCCACACCTGGTCGCTCTTGGAGTAGAGCGGATACGTGTCGGCTACCGTCTGCAGCCGCGCGATCGCCGCCGCGTAGTTCTCGCGGCTCTGGTAATACCAGCCGATCTGCGCCTCGCGTTCCGCCAGCACCTCCTCCACCTCACGCAGCCGCTGCTTGGCGCGGGGAACCAGGCTCGAATCCGGGAACATGTTGATCATCTCCCGGTACTCGCGTTCGGCCTGCTCCGCGTTGGTGAAGTCGCGGTCCGGCTTTTCCATCTGCTGGTAATAAATGTCGGCCACCTTCATCTTGGCCTCGGCCGCCTCGGGAGCGTCCGGAAAGAAGGTGATGAAGTCCTCATACTCGGCCTCGGCCTGGGTCAGCGCCGCGGTTCCGCCTTCCTTGTACCAGGTATCGCCCACGGCCAGCTTGGCCCGCATCTGGTACTCGGATTCCGGATAGGTGTTCAGCAGCGTCTGCAGATCGAGCCGGGCCACGTCATAATGGCCCTTGTTCATGGCCTTCATGGCCTTGTCGAACAGGATCTTATCGGGCTGCTCCGACTTCACGTTGGCCAGCGGATTCTTGCTCAGGTTGAAGTCTTTCTTCTTCTGCCTGACCTTGGCCTGGGCCGTGAGCCCGCTCAGAAAAAGGCCACCAAGGGCCACGATTGCGATCTTATTCGAATACCGGTTCATGCCACCTCATTACAGCACCCGGAGCGCGCCGGCTGCCTGCCCACTGCCACGATGGAACGTGAGTCGATTCTACTCTGTCCGCGGCTTGCCCGTCCGCAGCTTCTTTCCGCGGCCCGGCGCCCTAAACGGAGATCCGAGCGGCCTTGCGCGCCGCTTCCAGCAGGTTCCGCCCGTCCCGCTCCGGTTCCCCGGCTCCAAAGACGGCATTCCCCGCTACCAGCAGTTCCGCACCCGCTTGGACGACCTGGGTAACGGTGTCGTGAGCCACGCCGCCATCCACTTCAATTCTAAATCCGAGCCCCATTTCCCGCCGCATCTCCGCCAGTTGCCGGATCTTCTTGAGCGAAAAAGGAATAAACTCCTGCCCGCCAAATCCGGGATTCACGCTCATGATCAGCACATGGTGCACCATCGGCAGAATCTCGGTGATCAGGTCCACCTTGGTCGCCGGATTGATCACCACCCCTGGCTTCACTCCGTGGCTCGCAATCAGCTCCAGCGTCCGATGCAGGTGGGGGCAGGCCTCGTAGTGCACGCTCACCCAGTCCGCGCCCGCCTCGGCAAAGGCCGGAATGTATTCGTTGGGGTTCTCGATCATCAGGTGGCAATCCAGAGGCAGTTGGGTGGCCTTTCGCAGGCTCTTCACCACCGGCGGCCCAATCGTGATGTTCGGGACAAAGTGGCCGTCCATCACGTCTACGTGGATGACCGTCGCGCCCCCGCGTTCGGCGGCCGCCACCTGCTCGGCCAGGCGGGCGAAATCCGCCGACAGGATCGATGCCACCAGCTCAACCATTCACAACTCCTTCGGCCTCAGTCTACCAGTGGCGCGCCCGCCCGGGCGCCGCTACAATCACCCCACGGAGCCTACCCTTGCCCACCCGCCGCAACGGCCTCTCCCAACCTGCCGCCCACGGTCTCTCTGCCGCCGAACTGCGCACCCTCCGCGCACTCAACACTCCGGTCCGCATTCAAAAATTCCTTGATGAGCTCCCCTACCAGTACGCCGACACCGCCTGGTCTCCCCGCCGCGTCCTCCGCGAGCGCAAGGGGCACTGCCTCGAAGGAGCCGTCCTGGCCGCCGCCGCCCTGCGCGTCAACGGCCATCCCCCCATCGTCATGGACCTCGAGGCCGTGCACGACGACGATCACGTGATCGCGCTCTATCGCGACCGGGGCCTGTGGGGCGGGATCGCCAAGTCCAACTTTGCCGGCCTGCGCTTCCGTGCGCCCATCTACCGCACCCTCCGCGAGCTCGCCCTCAGCTACTTCGAGCAGTACTACAACCTCCGCGGCGAGCGCACCCTGCGTTCCTACTCGCTGCCCGTTAACCTTGCCCGCCTCGATCCCCTCCATTGGATGACCGCCGAAGAGGACGTGTGGTGCGTTCCCGAAGCCCTCATCGCCGCCCGTCACTACCCGCTCTTCCCCGACAAAGTCGCGCGCCGCCTGCCCCGCCTCGATCGCCGCAGCTTCGAAGCCGGCATGCACGGCCGGGTCCGCCACTAGCCTCAGCCCCATATCGGAATCTCCGGGCCGCCGGTGCCGCGCCTCCTCCGCGCCCGCAATGTGCGCCATCCACGGGAGATCACCCCATCTCCCCACTCTCCGGCAACCCGCCCCAACCCACTACAATCAAGGCATGCGAGGATGGTCGATACCACTGGGCCGGTGGATGGGTGTGGAACTCAGTATCCACCTCTTCTTCCCGCTGCTCATCTTCGTCTTCGTCGGCATCAGCGGCACCGCCACTTGGCAGCGCGGCGCTGGACTCTTCCTCGCCCTGGTCGCTGCCGTCATCGTGCGCGAGACCGCGCGCCTGCTCACCGCCGCATGGCTGGGCCTGCGCCTCCGCGCCGTCATCCTGCTCCCCTTCGGGGGCCTCTTCGCCTATGCCAATCCCGAGAGCCAGGAAGCGGCCAACGACGGCCCCGGCCAGTTCGCCATGGCCTTTGCCGGTCCCCTCGGCAACTGGCTGGCCGCACTCATCCTCGCCGCCGCCATGCTGGGCGCAAGCCCTGCCATCGATCTCCTCGCTCGGCCGCTGTTTACCCCCGATCACCTGCTGCGCAGCCTGGTCTGGATGCAGGTGCTGCTCGGCGCATTGCACCTGGTGCCCGCCTATCCGCTGGATTTCGGGCGTCTCATCCGCGGCAGCTTCGCCCGCGATCACGGCTTGGCGCTCGGCAACCGTGCCGCCTCCGGCCTCGGCCAGGGCATTGCCCTCGCCTTTGTCCTCAGCTACGCCATCCTGCATAACCCCTGGCTTGCGCTGGCCGGCGTCTTCATCATGATCGGCGCGCAGATCGAGGATCAGGGCGTCTTTTTCCAGTCGGTCGTCGATACCGTGCGCATGCGCGAGGTCATGCTCACCGACTTCGCCACCCTCTCGCCCTCCGATACGCTCGCGGACGCCCTCACCCGCTGCGTGCACTCCCTCCAGGAAGACTTCCCGGTGGTGCGCGGACCGCAGCTCGTCGGCATCGTCTCCCGCCAGCGCATCGTCGATGCCCTGCGCCACGAGGGCAACGGCTACATCCAGTCCGTCATGTCGCGCGCCTTCCAGGTGGCCCGCCCCGAGGATACCCTTGGCACCACCATCCGCCGCCTCTCCGCCGGTCATGGAATGTCCCTCATCCCCGTCGCCGAGAGCGGCCGCGTCGTCGGCATTGTCAGCGTCCAGAACCTGATGAGCTCCATGGCCCTGCTGGCCGAGCAGCGCCGCTTCGAGCGCCAGGGAGACTGACGCCATGCGCCAGGATCGGCCTCCTTCGCCGACCCAGGCTTCCTGCGCGCCGGCCAAGGCAGAAGACCACGGACCGGCCGTCCCGGACCTCGCCTCTCCTCTCGCTCCGGGCCTCTATCTCGTCGCGACTCCCATCGGCAACCTCGGCGACATCACCCTCCGCGCCCTCGAGGTGCTGCGCCACGTGGAGCGCATCGCCTGCGAGGACACCCGCCAGACCCAGAAGCTGCTGAACCACTTTCAGATCGCCACGCCCACGGTAAGCTGTCACGAGCACAACGAGCGCCAGCGCGCCCAGGAGCTGATTGCCGCGCTCCAGGGCGGTGCGCGAATCGCGCTGGTCTCCGACGCCGGTACCCCCGCCGTCAGCGACCCCGGAAGCTGGCTGGCCCGCGCCGCCATCGAAGCCGGCGTGCCGGTCATTCCCATCCCCGGCCCCAGCGACGCCATCACCGCCCTCATCGCCTCCGGCTTCTCCACCGCCGAGTTCCACTTCCTCGGCTTCCTGCCAGAGAAGGCCGGCGCCCGCCGCACGCGCCTCGAAGAACTGGCGCGCGAGCCCCGCGGCTCGGCGCGCACGCTCATCTTCTACGAGGCTCCCCACCGCATCCTCGACACCCTCGCCGATCTCGAATCCGTCTGGAGTCCCGGGCTGCGTGTCGTCCTCGCTCGCGAGCTGACCAAGCTGCATGAGGAGTTTTGGCGCGGCACGGTGGCCGAGTTGCGCCGCGACCTTGCCGCCCGCGATCGCATCCGCGGCGAAATCACGCTGCTGGTCGAGGCCCCGCCACAATCCCCGGCCGGCAGCGGCTCGCCGGAAGCGCGCGCAGAGACCCTCGCCGCCCGCATCGCCCGCATGCAATCGGAAGAAGGGATCGAGGAGAAGGAAGCGCTCAAGCGCCTGGCCCGCGAAAGCGGCCAGTCCAAAAGCGAGCTCTACCGCGAGTTGCAGCGCGAACGCGCCCGCCGCCGCTAGCAGCCCCTACTCCGGCTCCGTGGCCAGTTCGAAGATCGCCATCTCCGTCCCATCCGCAAAGACGAACACCAGTGCGGAAGCCAGACGCAGATCGCCGGGAATAGGAATGTTCGGAAAGGCCCGGGTGTCGCCGTATTTGAAGCGCACCGCGGTCGCGGGATTGAAACGCAGGAACGGCTCCGTCCGCTGCTCGCCGGCGCGCACCCACACCAGGCCGTCCGGCCCGATAAACACCCGCCCCACCAGCCCGGCTGCCACCGCGTCATGGCCCAGAAACAGCCCCTGTACGGGAATGGATTCGGTGATCAGTTTGTGCAGCAGATCGGCGGCGTCTCTTTCCGAGATGTCCGCGCCGGAACCGGTAGAGGCCATCGGGTGCTCCCGCTGAAGAGAAATCAGATGCGGGACAGCGCGCTCGTTTGCGACCCCACTCTCGCTCATTGTACCGGCGAGGAGCAGGGCGCAAGGCGGAACCAGGGCGCGCGCAGCAGCCCGGGGTGCAGTTCCGGGCAAACCGTATCGCCAATGGCGGTGGAGCGGTAGACAGACGAAGGTACACTAACGTTCTCCGGCGTCGCCACCGGTCCCCAAGGGGCAACGAGCAGCGAGTACGTCGTGGATCGACCTTCCGTAATGTGGTGGCCCAGCACCTGCGTGCTGTAGCTCGCTCCTGCCGACTTGTCCAGGGAGGAATCGGCCACGGCGACAGCGCTGTAGCTGTACATGGCCGCGAGAAAGAAGACGGCGAACAGGGTGCCGCGATTGGGAGAGCGGCTCGCCGGACCATAGCACGCGGCAATCAGCACCAGGCCAGCCAGGATGGCGTAGGGCAACAGCGGCCGGATGGAGATAAAGTGAATCGCCCCGAGGTGAAACAGCAGGCCGAAACCTGCTATCAGCAGTGGGTAACTCATCTCCGCGCGCGGATCGCTCTTCTTCTTGAACAGCGTATAGAGAAGCGGCGAACGGAAAACCATCGACAGCGCCGCCCAGGGGGCCAGCATCAGCGTGACCGCCGCTGGCGTCAGCAGCGAGCCTTTGCCAAAGTTCACCGCCACCGCTGCGAGGACCGACACGCCAGTCAGCAAATAGCTGAGACTCTTCGCGGTCCCCAGGGCCGCCACCCGCTCTGCCTCGCTGCCGCCCAGTTCGGTGTCCTGCTTGATCTGCTCCAGCAGCGCCGTCCGGTCGCGCTCATCCAGGTCGGGTATCGCCTGCATCCACGCGCGATATTCATCATCGGTATCCAGGCTCGAAGGGATCGAAATACTTCCCGCGCCGCCTTTCAGGACCAGTTGCGTATAGCTTCCGTTGCGGGAGCGCACCGTCCGGAAGCCCTCGAGATCGGCGTCCTCTGCGCTCCGCTCGCGGAAGGCCCCGCGGACCGTGATCCGGTTGCCCTCAAGAACCACCCGCACCCGGAGTGCATAGGCGAGCATGTATCCGCCCAGACCGAAGAAGACCACCCACAGCAGCAGCGCCGGAGGTCCCTGCGTTCCCTGGCCGGTCAGGAAAACAAAGAGGCTCCCTATCGCGAGGAACATGCAACCCATCAGGGAGTAAAGCACGCGCAGCCAGATCTTGAGCCTGTAGACACGGCGAGCCGCTGTTGCCTGGTCCAGAGTTTTCATGTCGCGCTCCGTTGCCGGCCTTTCTATCACAGCCGCGCATGCGGTGCGCAAGAAAAAATCTCGGGAGCCGGCCCCTCGGTCCCGCTCTCCCGCATCAGCGGAAGCCCGCAAGCCCCGCGATCCGGGCGGGCGAACAGAATCTGGTGAGTGGCCAGATCCCCGCGCTGAAACGCCGCGGCAGACCCCGCCATGTACAGCAGCCAGGTGCGGTAGGTGGTCTCGGGCACGATGCGCAGCAGCTCGCCTGCGTTCTGCTGCATTCCAATCACCCACTGCCGCAGGGTGAGCGCGTAGTGCTCGCGCAGGTTCTCCACGTCGCGCACCTCCAGGCCCTGCCCTTCGGCGGCCGCGATAACCTGCGCCAGCGTCACCAGCCTCCCATCCGGGAAGACGGATCGCTCAATGAACGAGCTGGCGCGGGGCGGTGAAGTCTCTGCGCGCACAATTCCCTGGTTCAGCATCAATCCGCCCGGCCGCAGCAGCCGCGCCGCGATGCCGAAGTAAAGCGGCAGATTGCGCAGCCCCACGTGCTCGAACATCCCGATGCTGGCGATCTTGTCGAAGCTGCCCCGCTCGCGCTCCAGCTCCCGGTAATCAAGAAACTCGATCGCGCAGCGGCATTCCAGTCCCGCGTTGGCGATCCGCGCTCGCCCGGTCGCGGCCTGCCGCTTGCTCAGGGTCACCCCGCGCGCCGTCGCGCCGCAGACGCTCCCCGCATGCAGCACGAGGCTGCCCCATCCGCAGCCGATGTCCAGAAAACGCTCCTCTGGACCCAGCCGCAGCTTGTGGCAGATGCGCTCCAGCTTCCGCTCCTGCGCCTCGTCGAGTGGCTGTTGGGCGTCACAAAAATACCCGGATGAATACGCCAGGGTGCGCCCCAGCCAGGGCCGGTAGAACTCCACCGGCTGATCGTAGTGGTAGGCGATGGATGCGGCATCGCGCCGGTGCGAGTTGCGCCGTCCGTGGCGCATCCAAAGCGCGGCCTCGGCAAACGTCCCGCCCACCCGCTCGGCGAGAACCTGCCGCATGCTGCGCGGCTGCCCCAGCAGATGCTCGGCAACCGCGAAGGCGGAGAAGAGATCGCCTTCCACATCGAGGTCGCCGCGAACGAACGCCTCGCCCATCGTGATCTCGCTGGGGTGGGCGACCAGCGCCGCTAGCGCTTCAGGCTCCCGCAGCACCAGCGTGAAAACCGGCTCGGCGTCAGCCGCCATCCGCCAGGTGGAGTTGTCCCACAGCCGGACCGCAAAGGCAGGCCCATCGTAGTTGCGGAACAGATGGCCGAAAACAGTGCTGCTGCGCGCGAGGAGAGTCTTGCCCATGGCGCAATCTCCGCGAATCCCCCCAAGGCCCGCGCGGCGCACGTCCTGGATCCCTGCGAGAGCACCCGCCGCGGCTCCCGGTTGCCTTCCAGCATAGCGCGGCTTTGGGCGCGCGCAAGCTTTTCAGTTTCTATGGCAATAGGGAGCCAGGAGCCGCCGAGTCCAGCGCGGCGATACGAATCTGGCCTCCAACCGCGCAAACCCTATAATCGTGGTTTGAGCACACAGGCGAAAAAGGGCTCCACTCGCACCCATGCGGCCGCCGTCGGCGCAGGCATCCTGCTCAGCCGCCTGGTGGGCCTGGTGCGCGATCGCATCTTTGCGCATTACTTCGGCAACTCCGATGCCGCCGACGCCTTCCGCGCCGCTTTCCGCATTCCCAATCTGCTGCAAAACCTCTTCGGCGAGGGTGTGCTCTCCGCCTCGTTCATCCCCGTCTATGCGCGGCTCGACGCTGAAGGTCGCCACAAAGAGGCCTCGCAGCTCGCCGAAGCCATCTTTGCGCTGCTGCTGCTGGTGACCACGGTGCTGGTTGCAGCCGGTATCTGGGCCACGCCCTGGCTCATCGATCTCATCGCCCCCGGGTTTCACGGCGCCAAGCGGCAGCTCTGCATCCGCCTCGTCCAGATCCTGTTTCCCGGCGCGGCGCTGCTGGTCTTCTCCGCCTGGTGCCTCGGAATCCTCAACAGCCACCGCCGCTTCTTCCTCTCCTATGCGGCTCCGGTCGTGTGGAACGCGGCCATGATCACCACGCTCTTGTGGGGCGGCCGCCACCATGCCGAGCAACAATTAGCCATCCTGCTCGCCATCGGCTCGGTCATCGGCAGCGCTTTGCAGTTCCTGGTGCAGCTTCCTCGCGTGCTCAAGTTTCTGTGGCCGCTGCGCCTGCGCCTGCACGCCGGCGAGCACGTGCGCACGGTGTCTAAGAACTTCTTTCCCGTCTTCGTCAGCCGCGGCGTGGTGCAGGTGAGCGCCTACGTCGACTCCGTGCTGGGCAGCTTTCTGGGCACTGGCGCAGTGGCCGCGCTGGGTTATGCGCAGACCCTCTACAACCTGCCCTTCAGTCTCTTCGGGATGGCGGTTTCGGCGGCGGAGCTGCCGTCCATGTCGGCGGAACTCGGCACCACGGCGGAGATCGCCCAGGCCCTGCGCCAGCGGCTGACGGCCGGCCTGCAACAGATCGCCTTCTTTGTCATCCCCTCGGCGGTGGCTTTCGTCCTGCTCGGGGATGTCATCGTAGCCACCATCTATCGCTCCGGCCAGTTCCAGCATCAGGACGTGATGTTTGTGTGGGTGGTGTTGACCGGCTCCTCGGTGGGACTGCTCGCCTCTACCTCCAGCCGCCTGTATTCATCAGCCTTCTATGCGCTGCGCAATACTCGCACGCCGCTCAATTTTGCCGTGATTCGCGTCGCCCTGACCTTCGCGCTGGGCTATCTCTGTGCCCTGCCTCTGCCGCGGCTGCTGGGCATCAGCCAGCGCTGGGGTGCCGCCGGACTCACCTTCTCCGCGGGCCTGGCCGCTTGGCTCGAGTACTCCCTGCTGCGCCACGCCTTGCACCGCACCATCGGAGCGATTCCCTCCGGCATCGCGCGCGTTGCGCGCCTCTGGATGGTAGCCATTGTGGCGGGCGTCGCCGGGTACGGCATCAAGCGCGTTTTGCCCTTTCACAATCCGCTGCTCGTCGGACCCTGCGTGCTCCTGCCCTATGCGGGTATCTATCTCGCCGTCACCCACTGGATGGGCATCGCCACGCTGGGCGCCTTCAGCCGCTTCTTCCTGCGCCGGCGATAGAGCAAGCCCAACGGATTACTCCCTCACCTGCAGCTTGTCCAGCAGCGGGAAGAGAACCAGCGCGATCAGCGCGTTATCGACGGCCTTCAGCAGCTCCGCCAGCCAGCGCCAGTCGAAGTCCAGGCCCAGCATGTAACGCGCGACGAAAATGTAGATGGCGCTCGACAGCAGCGACAGTACGAAGTTCATCATCACCCGGATGGCGTGATTCTCGACGTCGATGCGCACGCCCACCGACGCGGCCAGAAAGCCCACCACCGTCATCGCTACACCGCTCAGCCCGATGGCGTGCTGGGTCATAGCGTCTTCGAACAGGCCCATGGCCGCGCCCATCAGCGTGCCCTGGATGGGGCTGCGCCGGCCCAGCGCAAAGTAGATGGTGATGACCAGCGGCAGGTCGAACAGCGTGTACGGCCCCAGCAGCCGCGGCAGCCACGATTGCAGAACCAGCGCCACCAGCGGAATCAGCACATAGAGGATGAAGGGATAACGGCGAATCTCAAAATCGCGCCGGAAATCTGCTCCCAGCAGAGACATAGCTATCGCGTCCTCCCTGCACCCG
>DAIDLI010000050.1 GCA_027449545.1 Acidobacteriaceae bacterium
GCCAAATAATCCAATTATCCGGGGCATAGGAATGGAAGAAAATTCCGCCCGGACGATAACAAGCAGGAACGGCGTTTACACAGAATCCCGGACACTACCCCTCTCGGTCTGCCCCTCACTGGCCTCACTGTAGTAACCCAAGCTGTTCAGCAGGCCATCTCCGGTTAGGAGTGTTGCAAGTGCGGGAGCAGATCAACCTTGATCTGCTTCCGCTTTTCAATTTGCCACAAGTCGTATTGGGCTTGCATGCCCAGCCAGACCTCGGGCGCGGAGGTGCCGAAGGCGTGGGCGAGCCGCATAGCCATCTCCGGTGAAACGGCTGCCTTGCCGTTGAGCACGCGCGACAGCGTAACCCTGCCCACGCCCAGATGCTTTGCCGCCGCCGCAACGCTCATCTCCCCGAGATACTCGCGGATCACGGCTCCCGGATGAGGGGGATTGTGCATACGCATATCGCTTTCCTTTCTCAGTGGTAGTCCTGATAATCGACCAGGATCGCGTCTCCGCCCTCGAAACGAAAGGTCATACGCCAGTTTCCGCTGACCGTGACTGCCCAGTGGCCTTTCAGGTTCGCGTGCAGGGAATGGAGCTTCCATCCGGGAGCGTTCATGTCTTCCGCCCTGCGGGAGTTGTCGAGCATTAAAAGTTGCATGCTTAACCGGTTGGCGTGCTTGGCCTGAATCCCGGCCAGCGATCCGGTACGGAAGAACTTCTCCAGTCCCTTGTGGGCGAAGCTCTTAATCACTCTCCAAGTGTATCTCTAGGCGATACGGGTGTCAATCCGCGTCGATTTCGTTTGCCTGAAAAAAGAGCTTTCGCAGAAGCCCGTGGGCAGCGGCTTGCGCGCTGCTCTACAATGCGCGCAACGCGCTGCCGGGGGAATGTGCGGTTGCGCAGGCCCGGAGGCGCATCTTTGTTCTCCAGGGGAGGGTGCTCATGGAAGAGGCGTTACCGCGTGTGAAACAGAACTACCTGGCCAACATTGTTGCCGCTGTGGCTGCGTTTCTGATCGAGGCCGGTTGGTACTCCTACTTTCAGCAGGAGTGGCTGAGCGGGCTAGGACGCACGCGCGCCTGGATGTCGGCCACCGGCGTGAACCCGGCGCTGCAATACGGCGCCGCGCTGCTGGCCGCCTTCTTCATGGCGACGGCGATTTCGTGCGTGGTGCAGATTGCCGGTCCGCAGACCCTCTTGCGCGGCATCCGCGCGGGCATCCTGCTGTGGCTGGGATTTGTCGTCACCGCCTTCGCCACGGAGTTTGTCTTCGAGGTCCGAAGTTGGCAGTTCTTCGGCATCACCATCGGCGTGTGGCTGGTGAGCATGATCGTGATGGGAGCCATCGTCGGCGCCTGGAGACGTACCCGGCTGGCCTGAGCCCGGCGGCACCGGGCGCGCTACGCCAGCCTGGTGATTGCGACGCGAGGCCACGGGCTGGTCATTGGGAGAACTCCCGGAAGGTGCTCTTGAGATCGCGATAGAGGCGGGTGAACAAGGGCCGGCGCGCGGCCAGCAATGCGGAGAGCTCCGGATCGGGTTCAACCACGTGACTCACGGGCGGCTGCGTGCAGACGGATTCGATCGATTCATTGGTGACCGCCAGCCGCGCCAGCCGGGCGGCGCCAAAAGCTGCGCCCACCTCGCTTCCCTTGCGGTAGGTGAGCGGGCGATGGAGAGCCGCGGCCAGGATGCGGCCCCAGTACATGGAACGCGAACCGCCGCCGGTGACGCAGACGTCCGCGATGGAACTGCCGGCCTCGAGCAGAACTTCCTGGCCATCGACGAACGCCAGGGCGACGCCCTCAAGGACCGCCAGAACCAGATCGACAGCGTCGGTATCCGCGGTCATCCCGAAGAAGACGCCGCGGGAGTTGGCGTCGTTGTGGGGGGTGCGCTCGCCGGAGAGGTAGGGCAGGAAGCAGGGCGTGTGGCGGCGCAGGCCGCGCCGCTCCGCCGCGGCAAGACAGTCCTCCAGATTCTTGATGCCGCTGAGGCTCACCACCCAGTCCAGGGCGCTGGCGGCGCTCAGCAGCACGGCCATCTGGTGCCAGCGGTTGGGCAGGCAGTGGCAAAAGGCGTGCGCGGCCTTCTCGGCATTCGGATAGAAGCGGTCGTTGGCAACGAAGAGCACGCCCGAAGTTCCCAGCGAGAGGAATGCCTGCCCGGCGTCGACGATGCCCATGCCGGCGGCGCTGGCGGCGTTGTCTCCGCCGCCGCCGGCGACGGGAACGCGAGGAAGCTGGAGTTCGTCCGCCACCTCCTTCCGCAACTCTCCAGAGACAGCATCGCCCTCCACCAGGCGCGGCATGTGCGCGCGCGTGAGTCCGGTGGCGGCCAGCATCGCATCGGACCAGTCGCGCCGGGCAACATCCAGCCACGAGGTGCCCGAAGCGTCCGACATGTCGCTGACCTTCTCGCCGGACAATTTCAGGCGGACGTAGTCCTTGGGCAGGAGCACGCAGGCGGTCCGGCGGAAGATTTCCGGCTCGTGATGGCGCACCCAGAGCAGCTTAGGCGCGGTGAAGCCGGGCATCACCAGGTTTCCGGTGATGTCGCGGGACCGCGGCTCACTGCGCTCGATGTCGAGGCACTCCTGGGTGGAGCGGCCGTCGTTCCAGAGGATAGCGGGCCGCAACGGCTGGTCGGATGAATCGAGCAGCGTGGCCCCATGCATCTGCCCGGTCAGGCCGACGCCCTTGATCTGTTGCCGGACGTTCACAGGAAGCGCGCCGATCGCCTCAACGGTTGCCTTCCACCAGCTTTCGGGGTCCTGCTCGGAAAAGCTGGGCTGCGGCCGGTTGACGGTGAGGGCAACAGAAGCTTGCGCGACCACGGACTGGTCCGCATCGGCGACCACTGCCTTCACGCTGGATGTGCCGATATCGATGCCGAGAAACATCAGAGATCCTTCTATTCCGGCAGATCGATCTGCCCGTTGATGGCGAAGTGTCCGGTGACCACAGGCGCCACGGTGCCCGGCTGGCCTCCGCCAATGCTCATGGTGTATTCGCCGGCGGCGATGATGGGCTGGCCGAGCGCGGTGACCATGCCCAGGTCGCGCTCTTTCAGCTCGAAGCGGACGCGCTGGCTCTGGCCGGGGAGGAGGTGAATACGTTGAAAGCCGCGCAGGGCGATGTTCGGCGCTCCGGCAACGGGCGGAAACTTGAGGTAGAGCTGAGCCACCTCATCGCCGGCAACCTTGCCGGTGTTGGTCACCGTCACGCTGGCATCCACCGGATCGCCCGCGTTGACGGTCGGGTGCGCGATAGCCAGAGCGGAGTAGCGGAAGGTGGTGTAGCTGAGCCCATAGCCGAAGGGGTAGAGCGGCTTGCCGGTGAAGTAGCGGTAGGTGCGGCCCTGCATGGAGAAGCTCTCGAAGTTCGGCAACTGGTGGACGCTTGCGTAGAAGGTCTCGGGCAGCCGGCCGGCGGGATTGTTGCGGCCGCTCAGCGTATCGGCAACCGCGGATCCGCCCTCTTCGCCGGGATACCAGGCTTCGAGGATGGCATTGGCGTGCCGGTCGAGCCAGTTCACCGCCAGCGCGCTGCCGTTCAGAAGCACAACCACGAGCGGCTTGCCGGTTGCGGCTACAGACTGGACGAGAGCCTCTTCGGGTTCGGGCATCTTCAAGTCGGTTTTGTCACCGCCGAGGAATCCCGGCAAATCCACCGGCATCTCTTCGCCTTCGAGCTGGCTGGTGAGGCCCACGACAGCGATGACCACATCGGCCTGCTTCGCGGCGGCAACCGCCGCCGGCGAGGGCGCGTTCTCCGCGGGCGCCCAGAGAAGCTGCACCATCGGCGCGCCCTCCGCCGGTTGCCGATAATCCACGGTGATGGAAACCTTCTGGTTCTTTTCGAGCGGAACCCGGCCAAAGACAGCCAACTCGCCGTCGCCGCGGTGCTGCTCCGCAATGCGCCTGCCGTTAACGTCGATGGTGGCGTAGCCGCTGGCCTTGAAGCCGATGAGATAAGTGCCGTCCTGCGCCGGTGTCAGAAAACCGGTCCATTGCACGCGGAGCATCTTCTTGCCCGCAAGCGCGGCGGGCAGGCTGTTGGCGGGAAGGTCCACACCGGGATCCACGCGGCTGAGCTGGTTTTTGGGTTGGACGCCGGGGCCGGGGCGCCGACCCTCGTAGTCCTGATACTGCGCCTCTAAACCGGGCTTGCCGCTGGCGGTGGTCAGCGCCCCGGCCGGGATGAGCTTGCCGGCGTTATTGTTGAGGAACTGCGTTCCGGCCACATAGGTGATCTTCACGTGAGGGAATTCGTTCTTGATCCCTTCAAGCACGGAGACGATATGCGTCGGAATGCCGGCGTAGTTGCCAAGCAGGATGTTGGTCTGGTCGGCCAGCGGGCCGATCACGGCGATATTGTGCACCGTTGGCTTGAGCGGGAGCGTGCCGTCATTCTTGAGCAGCACCATGGATTCGTCCGCAACCTTGCGGGCATAGGCGTGGTGCGCCGGGCTATTGAGCTCATCCGCGTTGATGTTGGCGTAGGGATCGGCTCCCTTAGGGGCAAACAGGCCAAGCTCGATGCGTGCGGTGAAGAGGCGCACCAGCGCTTCGTCCAGGGCGGTCTGGCTCAGGTAACCCTGTTGCACGGCCTGGATGTACGCCTGGTAGTCCTTATCGCCGGCGGGCTGATTGGATTCCGCGCATTCATTGTCCATGCCGCGCTCGACCGAGATGGCGGTGGCCTGCGGCTGGGTTGGCCGATAGTGGTGGCCGGTGAAGATGTCGCGCACCGCGCCGCAGTCGGAGACCACGTAGCCGTGGAATCCCCAGTGGTCGCGTAGCTCATCCTGCAACAGGAACTGATTGGCGCAGGCGGGCTCGCCATTCACGGCGTTATAGGAGCACATGACGGAGCCGGCATGGCCCTGCACGATGGCGGCGCGGAAGGCAGGCAGATAGGTGTCTTCCAGATCATGCCGGCTGACATCCACGTCGGCGAAGTGGCGCGTGGGCTCAGGCCCGCTGTAAGCGTCGAAGTGCTTGGGCGTGGAGATCACGCGGTAGTACCTGGGATCGTTGCCTTGCATGCCGGTGACATAGGCGACGCCCATCTGCGCGGTGAGGAAAGGATCTTCGCCGTAGGTCTCCTGGCCGCGTCCCCAGCGCGGATCGCGGACGATGTTGATGTTGGGCGCCCAGAAATCCAAGCCGTGCAGGAAGCGCGGCCCGCCATGTTCGAGCTGCTGCTGGTGGAGAACGCGGGCCTCAAGGCTGATATCCGTAGCCATCTCGTGAATGGCCGCGGGATCGAAGGTGGCTCCGAGCCCGATGGGCTCGGGAAACTCCGTGCTCCCGTTCACTTGGACGCCGTGCAGGGCTTCGCTCCACCAGTTGTAGGCGGGAATGCCGAGGCGGGGAATGGCGCGGGCTCCGTTCACCATCTGCGAGGCCTTCTCCTGAAGCGTCAACCGCGAGACCAGATCGCGGGCCCGCACCGTCGGCGGCAGTTGGGGATTGAGATAGGCGGGGGTGGATTTCTGGGCGGTTTGCGCGCTCAGGAGGGGCGTCAGCAGCAGAGTTGCGGCACAGATGGCAAATCCCCGCATGCAAGTCGATCTTGAAGGCCTCATGTGTTTCTCCCAGCAGCAACCGCCCGCGTGAGCCTGGTCCAGCGCTGCGATCTGCTCAGCAATTTCGTGGCTTTTCTGTGCGGCGGAGTGCGTGTTCTCCCGAATTGTACCGTTCAGCGCGAGAAGCACAATGAGCTGTCGCTGCGATGCGCGGCGATGGTGCGAATCTTGACGAACGATGGTGCCCCCACTAGAGTCATTCCTAAAAGGCAACCTTGCCAATACGGAAACACAGAGCCCGGGATGGCCGCAAGTTGCGCGGTGGCAGCGCGCGCAGAGCCTCGGCGCGGAAAGCGATATGTCCAGTCCAGTAAGCCGCAGAAAGATCCTGCAGATTTTGTCCTCGGTTGGTATCGCATCCGGACTGGGCCCGCAGGTCTTGGCAGAGCCGGCAAGCGTAGCCTCTTTGCGAGCTTCATCCGACTCTCTGCCTATCCCGGACCAGGGTTGGAATGTCTGGCTCGACCGCACTGCTGCTTGGGAAGACGACGAGCTGTTTCTTCCCGATGAGGTTGTGCTCTCGAACCTTCCGCAGCACGCCCCCAGCGGCGGATGGCAGGCTCTCTACGGGCGCTCGGGTGGCGCCGATTTCTGGCAAGTGAATCTGCCCATGACGGTGGAGGAGTATGCCTGGGGAGTGGCTGGCGCGCGCTCCTACACACCCGAGGAGTATCGCTACGCAGCCAGCGATCCGGTTCCGCAGAATGGAGCCTATCGGGGCGTGTTCTGGTGTTCCCGGAAGATCGAGATACCCTCCGCGGCGGCAGGCAAGCGCATCCTGCTCGACGTTCGCGCCGCGCGCATGCGGGCCGAGGTCTATCTGAACGAAAAGCTGGTCGGCTACTCCATCATGGAGGAGCTCCCGTTCACCTGCGACCTCACCGAGGCGGCGCGTCCGGGCGGCGTGAACCGGCTGGCCTTGCGCATCACCAACCCGGGCGGCCGCTACGACTGGGTGGACGGTTCGACGATTCCCTGGGGCAAGGTGAAACTCTACCGCTCCCATGGGTTTGGCGGCCTCGATCGCGGTCTTGCCCTGCGGCTGGTTCCCAGGGGCGGACACATCACCGATCTGTGGGTCCTCAACACGCCGGAACCGCGCACCATCACCGCGAAGACGAAACTGGAGAACGGCGCGGGATCGAAGGTGCGATTTGAAGTAATCGATCCTGCCTCGGGGCAGATCATTGCCTCCGCGGAAGGAGTGGCCGCTGGGCCAAATGCTCCCGATGGAGCGGAGGTTGAGGTGAAGATCCATGTTCCGAACGCACGGATCTGGGATCTCGACTCTCCTCACCTGTACCAGTTGCGCGCGATTCAATCTCTGCCGGCTGGCGGCCAGGATACGCGCCGCGTCTCCTTTGGATTTCGCTGGTATGCGCCCGATGGCCTGGGAAAGAATGCCATCTTCCGGCTCAACGGCAGACGCATCAAAATCTACACAGCAATCTCCTGGGGATATTGGGGACACAACGGGCTGTTTCCGACACCGGAACTGGCGGAGCGCGAGGTCAGGCAGGCCAAGCGCCTCCGGCTGAATTGCCTGAACTTCCATCGCAATGTGGGCAAGGAAGAGGTCTTCGACGCGCATGACCGTCTCGGGCTGCTGCGCTACATGGAGCCGGGCGGCGGCAGATTGTCGATTGGGAAGCTGCCCACGCATGCCGCCTCCAACAGCGCCGGCGTGGTGATGGATGCGGCCACCGATCCCGCCGATCAATTCTCGCAGCGCTTCATGCTGGAGAAGTGCCGGTACATGGTGCGCGCTTTCCGCTCGCATCCGTCTTTGATTCAGTACACCCTGCAGAACGAGCTAGGCGCCGATCTGAAGAATCCCGCGTCGTTTGCGGCCATTGACATCATGCACGCGGAGGACCCATCCCGCTTAGTGGTCCTCAACGACGGCTTTGTTGCCCGGGGCGCCGCGCAGGCCTGGTACGAGCCTTACAACAACCAGGTGCATCGCAGCGATCGCGAGGCGTGGGGCGGCTGGTGGAACAATCACCAGGGCGCGGGCGACCAATGGTATGACCGGTTCTACCAGGACCCCGAGCGCTTCACCTATCGCCAGCCTTTGAAGGAAGCACTGGTGGAGTTCGGCGAGATGGAAGGCTGCGCCGTTGCCGACAATCATCCCGTGATGATTCACCAGATCGAAACCAGGCAACTGGGCGGCAGTGGAAGCAGCTACGATCTGGCGGACCATCGCGAGATCGCCGCGGCCTATGACCGGTTCCTCGATCGCTGGGGATTCCGCCAGGCCTTCCCCACATCGTCGGATCTCTTCCGCTCGCTCGGCGACAAATGCTACGCAAGCTGGCAACAGTATCTTGAGAACATCCGTATCTGCGATGAGGTCGACTTTGCGGCCATCAGCGGATGGGAGTCGACGGCGATCGAAAACCACTCCGGCATTGTGGACAATCTGCGCAACTTCAAGGGCGATCCGGATTTCATCGCATCCAGCCTGCTGCCGATTCGTCCGGTTCTGAAGCAGCATGCGCTCTGCTCCGCTGTGGGCGAGCAGGCCGCATTCGATCTTTTCCTGGTGAACGAGACCGGCCGCATGCCGGAAGGCAAGCTGCGCCTGGAGATGTTCGACCCCGGGAAGCAGCGCACTGCTCTCGGCACATGGGAGATTCCGCCGGCGGCGCCCGACCAGTTCAGTTACTCCATCGCTGCGGGTTTCAACAGCCCTGTCCTGCACAAGGAAGGCATCTATCGCTTCGTGCTTCACTGCGACGGTGCTCCTGCGGCTTCCTGCGAGCGCGAGATATGGGTTGCCGATGCGCAGCTCCGGCAGCCGCGCAAGCTGCGCGTGGGCGTCAGCGGTGTTTTGCCTGCGCTGCACGAGCAGTTGAACCGGCTCCCTGATCTGGAGGTTGTACCCTTCCACGCCGGGGACAAGGTGGACGTGGTCGTAGCTTGCGGCGTGCTGCCCGATTCAAAGCTCAAGCGCAACATCGGCGACGAAACCGGGCTGGAGCCAGTGCCCGGCAAGGGCGCAAAGCAGGAGCCGCGCGTTCTGGGCGAGCTGGCAGCGGAGGTCATTGCCGCCGTGAAGGCGGGGACGCCGCTGCTGGCCGCGGTTCCCGATGACGATCTGGCCGATGGCGTGGCCCGGCAACTGGCCGCCCTGAATGCCTTCGCGTATCGCGGCCAGGTGGGCGATCTGCGCGCGCCGTGGATGGGCAATTGGCTCTTCGTGCGCGCGCACGCAACCTTTGCCGGACTGCCCGTAAACCGCGCGCTCGGCATTCACTACCAGGCGCCCGGCAAGCAGTCCAACGGCCTGCTCATCGACCGCGCGCCGATTGGGGCGGAGCCCGAAGTGATCCTCGGCTACAGCCGCGATCACGACCGCAACATCGGCGCGGCCAGTTTCGTGTGCCGTGTCGGCAAGACCCCGGTGCTGGTGCATCGCGCGCCCGCCTTCAGCGCGCCCTTGCAGGCGCGTTGGCTGGCCAATGCGCTGCGCTATCTCGGTCAAGGCGAATCGCAGAATTCAAAGGAGTCGTAATGAATCGGTCAAGAAGGATGCTCTGGGCTGCTTCCCTGGCATTTTTGCTGGCTCTGCCCAGTTGCATGCTTGCGCAGGATGCGCCGCCGCACTGGATCAGCCCGGCCCATTGGTTCAATCCGCAGACCGCGGCGATCCGCAAGCCCGGTACGTCGGTGCGCATCGATCTGATCGGCGACTCCACGCAGACTGAGAACGCCGGCTACGGGCGCGGCTTCTGCGCGAACCTCACTGCGCAGATTGACTGCCTGGATATGGCCAAGGGCGGAGCCAGCACCAGGACCTATCGCCAGCAAGGCCTGTGGGCGCGCGCCCTGGCCACCAAGCCGGACTACATGCTCATTCAGTTCGGCCACAACGACGAGGTCACAAGCGAGCATCTGCCCCGTCAGGTTCCACTGCCCAATTACATCGCGAATTTGAAGCGGTTTGTGAGCGAAGCGCGCGCCGCGGGCATCACGCCCGTGCTGGTGACTCCGCTGACACGCAGATATTTCGGCCTCGACGGGAAGATCCACTCCGATCTGACGGCCTACAGTGACGCCATGAAGGGCGTCGCCAAAGAGATGCACGTGCCGCTGATCGATCTACAGCAGGAGAGCATCGCCTACCTGGACGAAGTGGGTGAGACGGCTGGCGACAAGCTCTCGATCACCAAGAAGGATGCGACCGGCAGAACCATCTACGACAAGACCCATCTGAACTGGGCGGGCAGTTACATCTTCGGGCGGATGGTTGCGACGGGGCTGGGCAAGGCGGTTCCGGCGCTTGAAAAGTACGTTCTTCCCAAGCCCGCTCCGCTGCCGCCGCAGGGCGAAAAGGCGATGCGCATTCTGGAAGGCGCTCCGGTGAAGATTGTGCTGGTGGGCGATTCGACCGTTGCGACGGAAGGTGGATGGGGACCCGGCTTCTGCGCCGACCTGACCTCCAATGTGACCTGCATTGACGATGCGCGGAACGGCCGCAGCACCAAGAGCTATATCGATGAGGGCCTGTGGAAGAAGGCGCTCGCCGAGAAGGGCGATTACTACCTCATCCAGTTTGGCCACAACGACGAGAAGGCCGATCCCGCCCGCCATACGGACCCTGAGACCACGTATGCGGCCAACCTGCGCCGCTTTATTCACGACGTGCGCGTCGTCGGCGGCGTTCCGGTGATTCTTTCTCCTCTGGCTCGGCGCACCTTTCATCATGGCAAGCCGTGGAATGCCGATCTGCAGCTCTACGCCAATGCGGCGCGGCGGGTGGCGGAGCAGGAGCATGTCACATTCATCGATCTGCTCGCGCAGTCGGACCGGCTGCTCAACACCATGAACCAGGGGCAGGCCGACAGCTTCGATGCCGAGCACCATCCCGACAAGAAGGCGGAGAACGGCAAGTCGCGCTTCGATCGCACCCACCTGAACGCCACGGGCAAGAAGGTGTTTGGCCGCATGGTGGCCGACGATCTTGCGCGCCAGCAGGTGGAGTTGGGTCCGGATGTGATCGGCGTGCCGAGAGCGTAGGAAACCGGAAAGCCCCGGGCGCTACCCGGCAGACCGCCACTACCAGGCGATCTGCTGTGCGATCAGATGGATTCCAGGTTGGCGAACTTCTCCATCAGTTTCTTCATGCCGTGGCGCTGGAACATGACGGTGACCTTGGCGTCTTCGCCTTCGCCCTCGCGGGTGAGCACTGTGCCTTCGCCGTACTTGGCATGGCGCACGCGCTGACCCTGCTTGAGGCTCTTTGCGCCTTTTGTCTCCGGAATCTCCATCGCCGGCCGGGTGAAGGATCCGGGTCGCCCGCCTGCTTTGCCGCCGAAGAAACGCGCGATGTTGTCGAGGGAGTCCGGCGAGACCGCAACTTTGGGTTTGGACGCGGAACTGCGGCTGGAAGAGGAGGAAGATCCCGACCTGTAGCGTGAGCCGCTGCCTGCGCGTGGCGTCTCCTGGCTTTCGTCCTCGTAGTTGTAATGGCGGCTGGAGAAGTCGTCACCGTAGCGGTTGCCGCGGCGGCCCGCGCCGTAAGCGGGTGTGGACCACGCCGGACTGTTGCCGCCCATGTTTTCGACGAGCTGGGGTGGAATCTCCTCGAGAAAGCGCGAGGGCACGCTGGCCTCGGGCATGTCGTTGCAGTAGCGGCGGCGGTAGTGCGCGCGGGTGAGGATGAGGGTGTTCATGGCGCGCGTCATGCCCACATAGCAGAGGCGCCGCTCCTCTTCGAGTTCGTCGGGGCTGTTGAGCGTGCGCGAGTGCGGAAAAAGGCCTTCTTCCATGCCGGCGAGGAAGACCAGCGGGAACTCGAGGCCCTTGGCCGCATGCAAGGTCATCAGCGTGACGCGCGCTTCGGGATCGAACTGGTCGGTGTCACTGGCCAGGGCGGCGTGATCGAGGAAATCGGCCAGCGTTTCACCGCGCTCCTCGGCGTCATGGGCGGCGTTGGCGAGTTCCTTCAGGTTCTCGATGCGGCTGAAGGCTTCGGGCGTGCCTTCGGTCTCCAGCGCCTTGATGTAACCGCTGCGGTCGATGAGGAAGCGGATCAGCTCGGGCAGAGTGGCGGCGTCGCCGGGCGCGCGGAAGGCGCTCTCCGGATTTTCGGCCGGCTCAAGCCCCTGCTTGCCACGTTCCGGAGCCGCGACCTGCGGCGTCCGGGAATTTGCGGCGGTCTTTGCCGCCTGCTGCCTGGGCATCTTGAGGAAGGCCTTCTTGGGCGCCTCGGCGAAGGGCGAGAGGCTGGCGATGTCGAGCAGGGGAAGCTGGTTCTCGTCGCCGCCGAAGGGGGCATCGGGATTGAATTCTGCGGGAGCTTCGGACGCTTCGGCTCCAAAGGCGAAATCGGTGTCGCCGTCTTCCGCGCTCTCTTCGGCGACGTCGGCAGCGAGCTTGCCGGCGAAGTCCGGATCCATCATGGCCTGCGCGTCCAGAATCAACTGGCGGAACGATTCGATGGCCATCAGGGCGCGGGTGGGGATGAGCTTTTCGCGGATCGCGGCGGCGGTGGCATCCCAGGTGGAGCTGCCGGTCTCCAGCGCGAGGCGTTCGAGGGTTTCCAGCGTCGTTTTGCCGATGCCGCGCGCAGGGGTGTTGATGACGCGCTGCAACGCCATGGAGTCGTGCGGATTGCGCACCAGGCGCAGGTAGGCGAGCAGGTCCTTGATCTCGGCGCGCTCGTAGAAGCTGAAGCCGCCCACCATGGTGTAGCTGATGTTGTAGCGGCGCAGCGCTTCTTCCACCAGGCGCGACTGCGAGTTGGTGCGGTAGAGCACGGCGCAGTGCATGCCGCCGCCTGAGCCCTCGCTGGCCGCGGCGTTGGCCTGCTCGCGCAGGAAGGTCTGGATCTTATCCGCAATGAACAGGGCTTCGTTTTCGCCGTCGGGGGCCTCGTAGTAGCCGATCTTCGAACCGCCCTGGCGATCGGTCCAGAGTTTTTTGCCCTTGCGCTGAAGGTTGTTGGCGACGACGGCGCCCGCGGCTTCCAGGATCACCTGGGTAGAGCGATAGTTCTGCTCCAGGCGGACAATTGTGGCGTTGGGGAAATCCTTTTCGAACTCGAGGATATTGCGGATATCGGCGCCGCGCCAGGAGTAGATGCTCTGGTCCTCGTCGCCGACGGCGCACACATTCTTGCGCTCGCCGGCCAGCAGCTTCATCATCTCGTACTGCGGGCGGTTGGTGTCCTGGTACTCGTCGACCAGCAGATAGCGGTAGCGGCACTGATAGTGCTCGCGCACCTCGGCGGATGCCTTGAGCAGTCGCACCGCCTCCAGCAGCAGGTCGTCGAAGTCCATGGCGTTGTTCTTCGCCAGTTCGGCCTGGTACTGGTTGTAGATGTGGGCGATGCGCTCGCTGTTAGGGTCCTTGGAGCCAAGGAAGTAGTCCTGCGGGTTGACCATGTGGTTCTTGGCCCAGGAGATGCGGCTGAGCACGGTGCGCGGCGTAAGCTGCTTGGTATCGAGACCCATGCGCCGCATGACCTGCTTGACGATTCCCTGTTGATCGTTTTCGTCGAAGATGGCGAAGCTGCGGGTCAGGCCCTTGCCGCCCACTCGCAGCGCCTCGATGTCGCGGCGCAGGATGCGCACGCAGAGCGAGTGAAACGTGGCAATCAAGGGCTTGGCCATGGAGCCGTGGCCGATGAGCTTCTCCACCCGCTCGGCCATCTCGGCGGCAGCCTTGTTGGTGAAGGTGACGGCCAGGATCGCGTCCGGCGCGACATTCTTCTCGCGGATCAGCCAGGCGATGCGGTGAGTGATGACCCGCGTCTTTCCCGAGCCGGCGCCGGCCAGGATCAACACGGGGCCCTCGGTGGTCTCGACGCCGGCGCGCTGTTCGGAGTTCAGATGGGCAATAAGCGGGTGCAAGACAACTTCCAGGAGGGAAAATTCCTTCTACCAGTCTATCGTTTTGCGGTTGTTCGCGCAGAGCACAGCGAAAGGCCGCCACCGGAGATGTTCTTGGCCACGCCCCGGCCACCGGCGAGAATGGAATCATGCTGGATTTTCTGCGCGGCATCGCCATCGTGCTGGGATTTGACGGGCTGGGCTGGGGGCTGCACCGGGTGGGAGTTCCCATTCCCGGCGGCGTGCTCGGGCTCCTCGCGTTCTACCTGGCTCTCTCGGTGGGACTCATCAAGCTGGAGTGGGTGGAGCGCGCGTCGAGTTTTCTGCTGCGCCACATGGTGCTGCTGTTTGTTCCGCTGACCGTGGGCTTGATGAACATGGGGCAGCTCCTCCAGCGGCAGGCGCTGGCCATCCTTGCCAGCCTGGTGGTGAGTGTCGTGGCTGTGTTTTTGACCACCGGCCTGATGGGCCGCTGGCTGCTTCCGCCGCAGCCTGTTCTGCCGGGATTGCCTCTCGACGAAGAAAAGGCGGGTAAGGCATGAGCGCTGCGCAGTGGATCGGGAACCCGGTATTCAGCGTGGCTTTCACGATTGCGAGCTATGCGGCCGCGCTGAAATTGCACCAGCGCAGCCGCTGGGTTCCCCCCATTGTGGCTGCCTGTATCCCCATTGTTGCGCTGCTGCTGCTCGCGCGCGTGCCCTATGCGGTGTATAACCGGGGCGGAAACCTGCTGACCTGGTGGCTGGGACCGGCGACGGTCGCGCTGGGCATGCCCATGTACCGCCATGGGATCGCGCTGCGTGCTTCGCTGCCACGGCTGGTGCTGATCGTGATGAGCGGGTCGGTGGTAGGCATGACCACGGCCGGCCTGACCGCCTGGGCGTTCGGCGCGCCGCGGGCGGTGGTGATGTCGGCGGTGCCGAAATCCGTCACTACGCCCATCGCCATCGAAGTGAGCCGTGAGTTGGGTGGCATTCCGCCCATCACCATCGCAATGGTCATCATGGCTGGGGTTCTCGGCGCCAGCTTCGGCACCGCGCTGCTGCGGCTGGTGGGGGTGCGGGAAGATCGCGCCATCGGGGCCGCCATGGGCACGGCCTCGCACGGTATCGGCACGGCCAGTCTGGTGCGGCGCTCCGAGCTGCAGGCCACGGTGTCATCCTGGGCAATGGCGGCGGCCGGGGTATTTACCTCGCTGGTAGCTGCCATTCTCGCGCTCTTTCTGCGCTGAGGTTGGCCGGCGCACGGCGTCGAACGCCGGACCCGCGCTATGCTGGATGCACCATGACAACTGCAAACGGATCGGTGCGCCGCATCGGCGTCTACTGCGGCTCATCCAACGGCAATCATCCTGCCTTTCGCGCCGAGGCCACCAAGCTTGGCCAGGCGATTGCCGAGGCGGGATATGGGCTGGTGTATGGGGGCGCCATCCGCGGGTTGATGGGGGCGGTTGCCGATGCCGCCATGGCGCGGGGCGGCGAGGTCATTGGCGTGCTGCCGGTGGTGCTCAACGGACGGGAGATTGCGCATACCGGCCTCACCTCCCTGGAAGTGGTGGAGACCATGCACCAGCGCAAGGCGCGGATGAGCGAGCTGGCAGATGCGCTGATCGCGCTGCCGGGGGGGCATGGCACGCTGGAAGAGCTGATGGAGGCGGTCACCTGGGCCCAGATCGGCATCCACGCCAAGCCGACCATCGTGGTGAACACGCTGGGTTATTGGGATGGTTTCCTGAAGTTTCTGGACACCACGGTGGCGGGGGGGTTCGTCCACCCCAAGGATCGGGCCCGGGTCCAGGTGGCCGCCGATGCCGAAGAGGCGCTGGCCCTGGCGTGCCGCGCGGCAGCCCTGACGGCCTGAAACCTGGCCCGCCCGAGGCGGGCGGCGCTTACATGCCGCCCTTGCCCAGCAGGATGCCGATGCCGTAGGTGACGGCGCCTTCCACGGCGCCGACGACGGTCATCTCCAGGCCGGAGGACCACCACGAGCGCACAGTGATGAGGCTCTTGGCCGCGCCGACCGCGAAGTGAGCGAGCAGGGAAACGATGGCTGCCACGATCACGGCCGGTATCCCATTCAGGAAGAAGAAGGGAATTACCGGAATGATGGCGCCGACCGCGGTGGAGAGCGCGCCGGAGGTCGCGGAGACGAGCGGGTTCGAGAGCGCCTCTTCGCTGGAGCCGAGCCGCTCGCTGGCGAGCGCGCGCAGCAACTGCTCGGGGTCGTTGGCGATGTGGTTCACCATGTGGTGGGCGTCGGCCTCGGGCAGCCCCTTCACCTGGTAATAGAGCGAGAGCAGCTCGCGGGCTTCGGGACCGTTCATGGCGATGGCCTCGCGCTCGCGGGCCACTTCGGCGTCGTAGATCTCGCGCTCGCTCTTGGCGGCCAGGTAGGCGCCTGAACCCATGGAAAGCGCCGAGGCGACCATGCCGGAGATGCCGGCCAGCAGCACGTAATGGCTGGTCTGCGCGGGGTCGCCGAGCATGGCGCCGGAGACGCCGGAGACGATGCCGAAGATGGCGCCCAGGCCGTCATTGACGCCATAGATGGCGTCGCCGATCCAGGCGCCGGGCTGCTTGCGGCCGTTGTTGCGCTTGGCCAGCAACTCGTCGAGCACGGCCTGGGCCTCGATTTTGGGCGCTCCAGCCGGGGCCTGGTAGTGGCCGCGGAGCAGGGAGCCCAGCTCGCGGTAATGCTCTTTCTCGTCCTCGATGACCTGGTCCAGGATGGCGATGGAGCCTTCGTCGCCCAGCGCCTTGAGCTGCTCGCCGTAGGTGGCGATGTGGCGGCTTTCTTCGATCTCCAGGCGGCGCAGCGCCATGCGGATGCCGCCGGCCCGGTTGGCCAGCGAGTCGGCATCGCCGCCGGGGCTGCCCTTGTAAACCGGGTCGGGTCCGCCCAGTTCGCGGATGCGCTCGGCCCACAGGGCGGCGTGCTCCAGCTCGGCGGCGGCCAGGTGGCGCAACACCTGGGCGCGCACCGGATCGGCGTCGCGATCGGCCAGAGCCTGATAGGTGTGGTAGCCCTCCATCTCCGCCTGCCAGTTGCCTTCCAGCGCAGCAAGAATCTTTTTGGTTTTGGCCCCTGTGGTAAGCGCGATCGGCATACTCCCGTACTCTCCAGGTGTTGAGATGAATGGAACGGAGACCGCGCCGGAGAGGGCGCGGCTTTTTAGTCTGAGGGGGCCGCTCTGCGGCGGCTTGAAGCGCTGGTATCTGTCAGTATTTTACGGACACACCCCCGGAGGCAAATGGCCTCCGGACGGAGAGCGCGGAGTGCGCGCAGTCTCACCGTCTCCAGAGTCCGAAATTCCGCGTCCGCCGCTTTCCACGGCCATGGCTCGCCGTATAGTGTTGAGTGCAGAACTCCAGGCGGAAATCTTGCGGCCGCCGGTAAGAGGCTTGCGCTGATCTCCAAGCCGGCAGAGGGGTTCTGCGCCCGTCCAGGAAGACGGCGTCTCCATCATTCTTTCCAGAAAGCGGGGAACCGACCCATGGCAACCGTTCATAAACCGAAAGCGCGGCTCACTTCGCCGGGGCTTCTCTTTCCCTTTATCGCGATTACCACGCTGTTCTTTCTGTTTGGCTTCATCACCAATCTCAATCAGGGAATGGTGCCGGAGCTCAAGCAGATCTTCGAGGTGCACAAGCTCGAGACCTGGCAGGCGATGCTCGCCAACTTCGCCTTCTTCTTTGCCTATTTCGTCTTTGCTACCCCGATGGCGTGGCTGATCGAGAAGATCGGCTACAAGGGGACCATGATTGTTGCCCTGTTCCTGCAGGTGGTGGGCGCGCTCATGTTCCTGCCGGCGGCGCAGATTATCTCCTTCCCGCTGTTTCTGGCGGCGATCTTCGTGGTGGGCGCGGGCGTGACCGGATTGCAGACCTCGGCAAATCCGTACGCGGCCGCCCTGGGCCCGGAAGAGAGCTCGCCGGCGCGCCTCACTCTGGCGCAGGCCTTCAACTCGCTGGGCGCCACCATTGCCCCGTGGGTTGTGGGCACGTTCATCCTGACCAGTAAATTCATGGACCCGGCGGTGGTGGCCAAGGAGAGCCCGGCCGTCCAGCATGCCTATCAGGTCACGATTGCCAGCACCGTCCGTCTGCCCTATATCGTGGTTGCCATTGCACTTGTGGTGCTGGCGATCGCCCTTTTGTTCACGCACCTGCCCCAAATCGAGGCGGAGCGCAAGCCGGAGATGCACGGCGAACCAACGCGCAGCATCTGGACCTTCCCGCACACGGTCATGGGCGCACTTGGGATCTTCCTGTACGTCGGGACCGAAGTGGGACTGGCCACGATCATGGTCTTCTACTTCAGCGACACAACGCACGGCGGGCTCCATACCCTCACTCTGCAAACCGCGCAGAAGCTGGTGGCGTTTTACTGGGGCGGAGCGCTGATTGGCCGTCTGCTGGCTCCCTGGATGTTCACGCTGGTGAAGCCGGGCAAGCTGCTGACCGCCTTTGGCGTGATTGCGGCCGGCCTGGTGGTGCTCTCGATGTTCACCCCCGGCAATGCCGCTATTGCAGCCCTGTTGCTGGCCGGCTTCTTCAATTCCGTGATGTTCCCCACCATCTTTGCGCTGGGCCTCACCGGCCTGGGACCGCTGAGCAGCCGCGGATCGGGGATCATCACCTCGGCGGTTGTTGGCGGCGCGTTGATCCCTGTCGCCATCGGCTGGGTCAAGGACCACTCCAACTACCAGACGGCGCTGATCATCCCGGTCTTCTGCTATCTGTTCATTGCCTGGTACGGTTCGTTCGGATCGGCGCCGAAACACGTGGAGTCCTAAAAACGCTCAACGCATTTTCCACGAACACCCTCCGGCCGAAAGCCGGAGGGTGTTCGCGTTTAGCGCTGCTCATCTGCTGAGGCGCGCGCCTGCTCCCACGCCTTCGCATATTTCCAGTGGATATAGACGGAGTGGTTGAGGTGCTGAAGCAGTCCAGCGCGCCCGTCGAGAAAGCCCAGGCGAAAGATGTAGTTGTAGACGAATGTCGCTGCCGGATTCAGCACCGCATTCCAGGCCAGCCAGGACCAGGAGCGGCCGGCGCGGCCGGAGGCCACCAGCATCTGCGCCCCGGCGCTCGAATAGCGGTTCATGTGCTCGAGGTACTCGGCCATGGTGGGATAGCAGCGGTGCACCAGATGGCCTCTTAGCTGGCCGACGGGACCCTGCGCCTGCATCGACTCGTGGACCGGGCGTTCTTCAAATCGCGCCGCGCCGCGCCGGAAGAGGCGCAGTTTGGGGTCGGGCCAGTAGCCGCCGTGCCGCAGCGGCTGGCCGAGAAAATGATTCAGGCGTGGAATGCGATAGGCCGCATACGGCGGCTCGGCCTGGAGCAGCGCCTGTATCTCCGCGGCCAACGCGGGGCTGACCTCCTCGTCGGCGTCGAGCGACAGGATCCAGTCGCCGGTGGCGGAGGCGATGGCGGCGTTCTTCTGCGCGCCAAAGCCCCTCCAGGGCTCGGTGAACACGCGCGCGCCGGCGGCGCGGGCAATCTCCAGCGTCGCATCGGTCGAGCCGGAATCGAGGACGACGATCTCCTGCGCCCAGGCGACGCTGGCCAGCGTACGCGGCAGATTGGCCGCCTCGTTCCTGGTAATCAGCACGATGGAGAGGCTCAGGGGCATCGAGGCAAGGATAACGGATGGAGCGGAGGCAGGCGCGATCAAGGGGTAAACTGATCGGCGAGAGGAGTCGAGCATTGGCAGCGATGATGGGGCCCCAAACTGTGCGCGGTTCGCGTTCTCGTTTCCTTCTGTCCCTTTCCATTTTTCTAGCGCTGATTTCGTGCGGCGCGATCGGCCGCGCGCAGGTGAAGGTGCTGCGCGTGGATCCGCAGCAGACCGACCCCGCCATCCGGGCCGTGCACGGGCCGCACGTCGCGGTTTACGATCCGCAGGTGGCTTCCAACCATCGGCTGCTGGTGTTTTTCGTGGGCACCGGAGGCCGGGCGGAGCGAAGCACGTGGATCGTCAGCACCTATGCCAAATGGGGCTATCACGCCATCAGCCTGGATTATGAAGACAACGTGGTGGCGGTGACCTGCGCGCACAACCAGGATCCCAAGTGCTTCGACCACTACCGCGAGGCGATTGTGCTGGGCGCGCCGGGCAGCGGGAAGATCCACGTGGATCGGGCGAACTCCATCTTGAACCGGCTACAGAAGCTGCTGGCGTACCTGGCGCAGCATGACCCGGACGGAGGGTGGGGGCAATTTGTGGCCAACGGCCAGCCGAATTGGAGCCGCATGGTGGTGGCAGGGCACTCGCAGGGCTCCGGCCACGCGGCCTTTCTCGGCAAGATGTACAAGGTGGACCGGGTGCTGATCTTCTCGGGCCCGCAGGATTACCTGGGCGATTTGCACGAGCCCGCGCCGTGGGAGTCGCGGCCCAGCGCTACCCCGCCGGCGCGCTTCTTCGCCTTTCTCAGCAAGAGAGACATGTTCAACATTCACCACCAGATTGCCAACTGCAAGGTGCTGATGGCGACGTCCAAGCCGAGGATGGAGCATGTGAAGCCCGGCAAAGGCGTGCACGGTCACCCTCAGATCCTGATCAACGACTGGAAGATCGCCAAGCAGGCGCATGGATCGACGCTGCGCCGCGAGTACGAAAAGGTGTGGAAGTACATGGCCACCACGCCCCTCGGCTGAACCCCCACGCTCAGGCTGCTGCTGCGGCTTCGATCTCGGCCCATTCTTCGCGGCTCAATTTCAGCTCCGCCGCGCGAATGTTCTCTTCAAGGTGGTCGACCCTTGACGTGCCGGGAATGGGCAGCAGCACCGGCGAGCGTTGCAGCAGCCACGCCAGCGCCAGTTGCGAAACCGTAACCAGATGCAGCCCGGCGATGCGCTCCAGAACCTCCGCCGCCGGATGATCCGGCTTGAGCAGCTTGCCGGCGTTGATCGGATACCAGGGAAGAAAGCCAATGCCGCGGCGCTCGCAGTACCGAAGCG
>DAIDLI010000051.1 GCA_027449545.1 Acidobacteriaceae bacterium
AAGGCCAGTCGTCATAGCGAGGGAAGTAGATGCCGCAGTGGAACTTCCGTTAAAATATCCCGCCCACGTCTGCCGAACCCCCGGAACATAATATCCCTGGGTACCGCTTGCCGCACCAATCCACGCGCCATTCACACCACTCCCCGACTCATCATACGCCACCACGCCCGTCCCCTCGTTGAGCGGCCAGTACCCCACAAGCGTGGGATCACCATAGTCGAGAGGCTCGAGGTTCAGGTTGGTGCCCTTTGCATAGACGGTGGCCAAAGGGGCCCCGTCGCCCCCGATCACGTCGCCCGATCCCCCGAGCTGGTACCTCTGGGACTCCATGGGGGCGGTGAGCTCGAACTGGCTTCCGTTCGTGGTGTAGGTGTAGACGCGGCGGGCGGAGGTGGGTTCCCCTCTTTCACGCGGCATGCCTATTTGCCGCAGGAATCGTCTTTGCCAACCGAATGTGGCTGCGCCCTTCGCTGCTCCTCGTCGCCCTTGCACTGCTCGTAGGGCTCGCCGCGATCTCAGCCGTGCGCGCGCTGCGCATCGCCTTGCTGCCACTGGCGCTCATCTGGCTGCTGCTGGGGGCGTGGTGTGCCGAGGTGGAGCCGCATCCGGCACCGTCGCCTTCGCTCGCCACCGCGTCCGACGGACTGCTCCGCACCGTGGAAGGCACGGTCGTCAACGCCGGCATGATGCGCAGCAACGTGGAACAGAATCGCAGTGAGCCGCCCACCTCTCCCGCCACGCAGACCATCGACCTGCGCGTGAGCAGCGTGGAGCAGGTGACGGACCAGATCGATGCGGAGGCACCCGCAGCAGGAGGCGTACGGCTCATCGTGCGCTGGCTTCCCGGTGCGCAGCCACTTCCCTTCCGCTGTGGTGAGCGTGTGCGCGCCACGGTGCGCCTGATGCTGCCCGACGATTATCACGATCCGGGCGCGTGGAGCCGCACGGATTACCTGCTCGATGAAGGCATCACCGCGACGGCCAGCGTAAGCATTCAGCGCGTGGAGCGCATCGGCATTGAGCGCAGCCGCTTCGTCGCCTGCCGCCTGAACGCGTTGCAGCACAGCATGACCGCGCGCCTGCTGGCGCTGCCCGCGTCGATGCGGAGCCTGCCCGCCCCGCTGCGCCTGACTCGGGACGACGCCGCGATGCTGGCGGCGATGGTGGCTGGCGACCGCACCTACCTGACGCACACTCTGCGCCTCGGCTTCGAGCGCACCGGCTCTTTCCACATGCTGGTGGTCTCGGGCTTTCACCTTGCGCTGGTGGCGGGGTTCATCTTCTGGATTGCCGCGCGTCTGCGCCTGCCGCGTACCCCGGCCACGCTGCTCACGATCGCGGCATCGTTCGCCTATGCGCTGTTCACCGGCTTCGCCACACCCGTGCAGCGCTCGCCGTGGATGGTGAGTCTTTACCTGCTCGGCCGGCTCATCTATCGCGAGCGCAGTCCGCTGAACGTCATCGGCTTCGCTGCGCTGTGCCTGCTCGTGGCCAGCCCGCGCAGCCTCTTCGACTCCAGCTTTCAGATGACGCTGCTCGCGGTCGTCTCCATCGCCGGCATCGCGGCGCCGCTGCTGCAAGCAACCATCCATCCCTACGCCGCGGCCGCGCGCGAACTGCGACTGACAGCATTGGATGTAAAGCTGGCGCCGGCGCTTGCCGCCTTTCGAGTGGCCTTGCGGATCTTCGCTGGACGCATCGCCGCGGTGGCGAGCGATTTCATCGGCTGGCGGATCTTTCCCTGGACGGCGCGCGCGGCGATTCGCATTCTCGAGTTGCTGGCAATCTCCTGCGTTGTTGAGATCGCGATGACGCTGTCCATGGCCATCGACTTTCACCGCATCACCCTGTTCGCCTTGCCGGTAAATCTGCTCATCCTGCCCTTGCTGGCCGTGCTGATGCCGGCGGCGCTGCTCACGCTGGTGGCGCTGTTGGTGTCGCCAGCAGCCGCCGTAGCGCCGGCGATGGCCACTGCGGCAGTGCTGCACGCCGGCGTGTGGCTCGTTCACCTCTTCGGATCGATGCGGTTTGGCGATCTGCGCATTCCCACGCCCCTACTCTGGCAGTCGGCGGCATTTTGTCTGCTGCTGGGCGCCGCCATCGCGCTCGCCCACAGCGGAGTGCGCAGCCAGGTTCGCTGGCCTCGACGCGCCGCCTGGGCGGCTCTGCTGCTGGCTGGAATGGCGGCGGTGCTGCCACGCCCGCTGGACCGCCCGCGGGAGGCAATGCTTCTCCAAGTCATCGACGTCGGCCAGGGAGATTCCCTGCTGCTGATCACGCCGGACGGCAAGACGCTGCTGGTTGACGGGGGCGGCTTCGGGGGCGGTCCGCGCCTGGCGACGCAGAACTTCGATATCGGCGAGCAGGTGGTCTCGCCGGTGCTGTGGACGCGCGGCATCCGCCGCCTCGATGCCGTAGCGCTCAGCCACGCCCACTCCGATCACTTGGGCGGGCTGCCCGCGGTGCTGCGCAACTTCCGTCCCCGCGAACTGTGGGTTGGCAACAATCCACCGACGCCTGCCTACCTGGCACTGCTCGCCGAGGCCGCAGAGTTGCACATCCGCGTGCGCAGCTTCCGCGCGGGAGACGCGTTTCCGTTCGGCTCCACGCACATTCACGTGCTCGCGCCGCTGCTCAGCTATCACCCCGGCGCCGAGCCCGCCAATGACGATTCGATGGTTCTGCACGTCACCTACGGTGCGACCTCAGCATTGCTCGAAGGCGATGCGGAGCAGCCGATCGAAACAGGCATGCTGGACGAACGAGGCCTCAGGAGCACGTTCCTGAAGGTAGGGCATCACGGGAGCAGCACCTCCACGACACCGGATTTCCTGGCGCGCGTAGCGCCGCGGTGGGCCTCGATCTCCTGCGGACCGCACAACCGCTACGGCCATCCGCGCCCGCAGGTGCTGGCAGCGCTTCAGGCCGCGCACACGCGCACCTACCGAACCGATATCGAAGGCGCGTCCTGTTTTGTTCTCGACGGAAGGACAGCGATCGCGGACTACACCTGCGGCTGGCGGGGATTGCAGTAGACCAGCTCACCTCGGCTGCAAATCCCCTCGCCGCACCGGGTCTGTGGTTTACAGGCTCATCGTCTTGGCTTCGCCGAGAATGACCTTGAAGGTCATCTTGCGCTGGCCGCGCAGCACCGTCACGTTCACCGTATCGCCGGCCTTGTGCTTGTCCATGATGGCGCTGATGTCCTGCGGATCCGTCACCTGCTGACCGTCGATGGCAATGATAAGGTCGCCGCCCAGCATGATCGGCGTGTTGCCCACGTAGGCCTGCTGGTTGCCGCCACGCAGACCGGCGCGATCGGCAGCCCCGCCCGGGATGACGCGCTGAATGAGCACGCCGTAATCCGCCGACAGGCCCATCTGCGAGGCGAGGTCGGGCCCGATGGCGTAGGAGACGATGCCCAGCGAAGGCCGCATCACCCGCCCGAACTTGATCAGGTCTCCCAGCACCGCTTTGGCCGTGTTGATGGGAATGGCGAAGCCGATGCCCGAGCTCTGGTCGGCGCCATTCGAGGCGATCATGGTGTTGATGCCGATGACGTTGCCGCTTGAGTTCAACAGCGGCCCGCCGGAGTTGCCGGGGTTGATGGCCGCGTCCGTCTGGATCGCATCCTCAATCGGCGCGCCCTCCTGGTTGCGGATGGAGCGAATGGAGCTGATGATGCCGCGCGTCATGGTTCCGCTCAGACCGAATGGGTTGCCAATGGCATAGACCTCCTGCCCCACCTGCAGGTTGGAGGAGTCGGCCAGCGTCACCGGTTGCAGGTTGGGCGCATTGATCTGGAGCAGCGCCAGGTCGTGCACCTTGTCGCTTCCTACCACGGTCGCGTCGTACTCCCGCTTGTTGCTGAGCATCACCTTGATGCCGCGGTTGGCCCCGGCGATTACGTGATAGTTGGTGAGGATGTGGCCGGCCTTATCGAGAATGAAGCCCGATCCCTGGCCCTGCTGCGGCACCGCGCCATAGAAGAAGTCGAAGACCAGCGCAGTCGAGGTGATATTCACCACCGACGGCAACACCCGCTTGTAAACGTTGATGTTGTTCAGTTCATCGGAGGTGTAGGCGGGCGCGGCATGCGCCTCGGTAAGTTCCAGCGGCGACCCGGAACCGCTGCCCAGCAGCGAAAAAGGATCCCATGAAGGCGCGAACCCCCGGTGCAGGTGCGAGGTGGCCCACCAGAATCCGCCCACAATCAAGACGACGAGCAATAACCGGCGCAGTCGCATGGCTCTTTCTGAACTCGCTTTTCTGAGGCCAAAGTTTCCATCAGCCTCGTATCAGGGCGCGACCCAGGGTCGCGCAATCGGCAGACACCACGCCCCAGCCTCGAATCCTCCAACAAGATCGCGGCTCACAGCTTCTGGCTCCCGCCAGAGGAAACCAACCTAAGCTGCAACGGCTGCCTGCTTCTATTGTAAAGACCCGGCGGCCCGGCTGCTCTCCACCCGAAGCTGTGCCCAAACCGCGTCCACCTGCGCCGCGAGCGCAGCCAGATCGCCGGAATTGTCCAGCACGAAATCCGCCTGAGCGGCTTTTTCTGCGTCGGGGATCTGGTGAGCCAGCCGCTTGTGGGCATCCGCCTCCGCGGCCGCCCGGGCTTCAGGCGAGCCGCTCACCCGGCCAACATAGCGCGCGATCTTCAGCTCATCCGGCGCCGTCACCACGATGATCCGGTCGATACGCCGGCGCCAATCGGCCAGCATGGTTCCCGTTTCGCCGCGCGCCCGGGCATCGCGCACCACCTCAAAGATCAGCGCCGACTCGATCACGGCAACCGCCGCCGTATCGCGCGCAAAAACCTCTTCCATCCAACGCTGCTGGGCTGCAATTACGGTGGGATGCACGATGCTGTTCAGTTCCTGCAAACGGCCGCCGCTGAAGGCCAGCTCTGCCAGCCGGGCGCGGTTCAGCCGGCCTTCGGGCGTCAGCACCTCCGGACCGAAGTGCTCCACGATCGCGGAATAGACGGCTTCGCCCGGCTCCATCAGGGCTCGGCCCAGGGCATCGGCCTCGATCACATACGCGCCGCGCTCCCGCAGCATCGCTGCCACGGTGCTCTTGCCGCTGCCCAAACCGCCGGTAAGACCAACCCTCAGCATCGTCGCTAGTTTCCTCTACGGTTTTGTGGATCACAACCTACAGCATCTCTGAATTGCTGTAGTTCGAAAGTAGGCACTCAAGTGGCATCTTCCATTTGAAGATGCGGCTCTTCATGGACTTCAAAAGGCCGGCGTGTATTCCGACAAGCCTGGGACACGAAGCCCGTCATCAGTGGCAACCTTCCAGTCTATAAACAACAAGCTTGACAGCAGCCGGTCCCTTTTCACGCCTCTAGCCTGAATTTCAGTTCAGCGCGTAGACGAATCCGTCCGTGCTCGACACGTACGCGACACCGTTCGCCACCGCCGGACTTGCCAGTACCGCACCCAGCTTCAACAGCCGATTCACGCTCACCACGATGGTTTCCAGAGTATTGTTCGGCTGGCCGTCTGGACCGAGCGGACCATAAATTACCGCTGTGTTCAGATGCCCGTCAGGTTTCAGCAGATTGCGATGGTCGCGCGCCGCCTGCACCTGAAACGAGCCTGCATATCTCCGTGCCGCAAGGTTCACGTCATAGACACGCCCATCAAAAGTGCCAAAATACGCGTGTCCTCCAGAGATGGCCGGCGATGAAAAGCTGTATGCCAGGTAGGGAAGTTCCCATAGCGGCTTACCGCTTTTCAGCGCGAGCACTCGGAACACCATGGAATCGGAGGTTGTGACATACACGGCATCATCTCGAATGGAGGGAGATGCAATCACCCATGATCCGTGATTTCCCTGCCGCCACAGCTTCTCGCCAGTCCCAGCGTCCAATCCATAAATGTAGCCATCACGACTACCGAAGACGACAATTCCGTCGGCGACCGCCGGCGACCCCGGGATCCCCTGCATGAAGTGGGTTTTATCTGTCCCCGTCGCGAATTCCCAGCGCAGGCGGCCCGTCTCTGCGTCGAGTGCATACAACACGCCATTCCAGCAGCCGACATACACCACGCCGTTGTCCAACGCAGGCGAAGAATGCACGACGTCCCCGGCCTCAAACTTCCACTCGAGCCTGCCTGTGCGCGCATCCAGCGCGTAGATGTGGTGGTCACCGCTGCCAAAGTAGATGCGGCCATTGGCTACCGTCGGCGACGACAGCAGAAAGTCCCAGGGATCGGGAATCGGCTCCAGCGCGGGCTCCAATCCGTAGAGACCTCGCATCGTCAGCCTGCTCTCACCCTCCGTTGCGAACTTCCAGTCCTGCTTGCCGGTAGCCGCGTCCACTGCGTAAAGATCGCCGTCCAGGCTCAGGAAGTAAACACGGCCATCCCCAACGGCGGGAGTGCTCCGAATATTTCCGCCGGTGGCGAATTTCCACCTCTCGGCACCGGTCGCTGCATCGATCGCATGGAGGAAATGATCGTCACTGCCAACGAAGACGGTTCCGTTCGCTACGACCGGTGACGAGAAGACCCGACCGCCGGTCTGGAAAGACCAAAGCACATGCTCGATTCCGGCAGGCGGTACGGTCCGGTACTGCCCCAGATGCGCCGCATCGCCACGGAACATCATCGCCTGCTGCGCTGACGCAAATGCGCACAGCATGACCCAGACGAAGACTGCTCGCAGGATTGTTTGCAACACAGAAAACATCAGGGGCAGCATACAGGGCTCCCTCCGGTTTTGCACACACAAACCAAGCCTCCCCGTGGTGTCCAGTGACCTACCGGATGGAAACATTCTTCCAAGGCCCCCGATTCCCCCTCTACCGCCGCTATGCGCAAAACGGGAAGCGTTACGCTGGAGCCAGCCTGGTCCCGACGTCACAGCCCACGCCGCATCTTCGCCGCGCGCACTGTGTTAGCCATCAGCATGGCAATAGTCAACGGACCGACACCGCCCGGGACGGGCGTATAGGCGCCGGCCACCTCGAAGGCTGCGGGATGAATATCGCCGACGATCGTGGTTCCGCGTTTGGCAAACGCCTCCTCGCGCTTCAGATTGCCCTTGAAAAATCTGTCGAACTCGACACGGTCGGTGATGCGGTTGATGCCCACGTCGATGAGCGTCGCACCCGGCTTGACCATCTCCGGGGTGATGAATCCGGCGCGTCCGATGGCCGCCACCAGGATGTCTGCCTGGCGGGTAATCTCCGGCAACTCGCGCGTCTTGGAGTGGCAGATCGTCACGGTCGCATTCTCGTGCAGCAGCAGCATCGCCGCCGGTTTGCCCACAATATCGCTGCGTCCCACGATGACCGCGTGCTGCCCGGCGATGGGGATCTGGCTGCGCTTGAGGATCTGGATCACACCTGCCGGCGTACAGGGGGCCAGCGCCGGCCGGCCAGCCTGCAACCGGCCCGCATTCACCGGGTGAAAGCCATCCACATCCTTCTCCGGGGCTACCGCATCAAGCAGGCGCTTGGTATCCACCTGCGCCGGCAGGGGAAGCTGAATCAGAATGCCGTCAATATCTTCGCGCCGGTTCAGCAGGCCCACCAGTTCCAGCATGGATTCGGTGGTGACATCGGCCTGGGGCGTGATCAGGTCGCTGAAGATGCCCAGCTCGCCGCAGGTCTGCACCTTGCTGCGCACATAGATCTCGGATGCGGGCACATTGCCAACGAGCACCGCGGCCAGGCCCGGCCGCACCCCGCGCCCGCTCAGTGCGCGAACCTCCTCCGCGACCTCCTCGCGAATGGCCTTCGCGATTGCAACTCCATCCAGAATCCTCGCCATAAGTCTCTCTATCCAGCCTCCGTTTCCATCGTACCTGCTTGGGATGCGGGGCCGCGCCGGCAGGCGGTGCAACCGACGTCACGACCTCTGCGTGGGGTATCGCACCCATCAGTACTCCATCCGAAAAATGTTCGTGAGAATGCTCACACATCGATCGCAAAAACATGTCGGCGCGCACAGGTGTACGTGATCCCCCTCACATACAGCGGAACGTCGCGCTCCGTAACCTGCTCCTAAGGAAAGACCTAAGCCAGCGCGGATCGTATCACGCAAGACCGTGAATGGGCTTTGTGGAGACGAAGCTCAATGAGCATATTCAAAGATGCAGGACATCTCTTTCGTTTTGCAGCCTTATTTGTAATCGCCTTCCTTGTATTTTTGGTCGTGCGCCACTACGTAGTTCCGAAATCCTTTGGGAAATATGGTCACTATCGTGCGGCAGCCATGGACGAAATCGCCGCGCATCCAATGCAGTTCGCCGGTCACCAGGCCTGCGAACAGTGCCATTCGGATGTCGCCGCCACGCACGCCAGCGGAATGCACGCGCATGTGAACTGCGAAGCCTGCCACGGGCCGCTGGCCAAGCATGCCGACGATCCTTCGTCGGTCACACCCAAGCTGCCCGATACGGCGACCCTGTGCGTGCGCTGCCATGAGGCTAGCGCGGCCCGGCCGAAGAATTTTCCGCAGGTCAAATCTGCCGAGCACTCCGGCGGCATGCCCTGCCAAACCTGTCATAACCCTCACAGTCCGGCCATTGGCTCGGGCGCTGCCGCGGGAGGTGCGAAATGACGATGACCCGGCGCCATCTGTTGCTCTTGTTGCCGGCGGCTGCGGTCGCATGGGAGTCCGTGCTGGCCGGTACCCCGGAGGATTCCCCCAACTACAACCGCACCGACCACTGGTGGGGAATGCTCATCGACATCCCCAAGTGCATCGGCTGCGGCAACTGCGTACGTGCCTGCCAGGAGGAGAACGACGTTCCCGACGGCCACTTCCGCACCTGGGTGGAGCGCTATCACGTCGAAGACTGGAACCTCACCGATCCGCAGGTGATCTCGCCGGACGGCGGCAAGGAAGGCTTTCCGGTAGCGACCGACGACAGCGGCAAGTACTTCTTTGTTCCCAAGCTTTGTAACCACTGCGCCGACTCGCCCTGCACGCAGGTTTGTCCGGTGGGGGCCACCTTCATTACGCCGGACGGTGTGGTGCTGGTCGATCAGAAGTACTGCCTGGGATGCGCCTACTGTGTGCAGGCCTGCCCCTACGGATGCCGCTATATCCATCCGGAAAAGCGCGTGGCCGACAAGTGCACGTTGTGCTACCACCGCATCACCAAGGGACAGACCACGGCCTGCGCGGAGAACTGCCCGACCGGCGCGAGCCAGTTGATCGATCTCAAGAACCCGAAGGATCCCATCCACGAATTTCTGAAGACGCACAATGTGCAGGTGCTCAAGCCGCAGATGGCCACCGGCGCCAAGGTCTTCTACAACGAGCTCGACGGATCGGTGCGGTAATAAAAGCAGCTTCCAGCTTCCAGCCGCATGGAACCGGCGCGCAACCAAAGGCCGCTGGAAGCCGCACAAGCTGGGAGCGGGGAGTCAGGAGCTAGGAGCTGAGTTTATGAGTGGCGTTGAAGGTTACATGTATCCCAACGAGGTCACGCTGTTCTGGAGCGTGCTTATCGTTCTCTATCCCTACATCACGGGGCTGGTGGCCGGAGCATTCATTCTGGCGTCGCTGGAGCGGGTGTTCAAGGTCGATGCCGTGAAGCCGACCTACCGCCTGGCCCTGTTGACGGCGCTGGCATTTCTGCTGGATGCGCCGCTGCCCCTGCAATTTCACCTGGGCCATCCGGAGCGGTCGCCGGAGATGTACTTTACGCCACATGCCACCTCGGCGATGGCTATGTTCGGCTATGTCTATCTTTGGTATCTGATGGCGGTGCTGGTCTTCGAGATCTGGCTGGACTACCGGCGCGAGATCGTACTGCGCTCGCAGCAAACCAAGGGTCTCCTCCGCCTGATCTACAAGATCATGACCCTGGGCTCAACCAACATCAGCGAGCGGGCCCTCCACATCGACGAGAAGGTGGGCTGGGTGGTCACGCTGATCGGCATCCCCTCGGCCTTCATGCTGCACGGCTATGTCGGCTTTATCTTCGGCTCCATCAAGGCGAATCCCTGGTGGTCGTCGCCGCTGATGCCGGTGGTCTTCATCTTCTCGGCCATGGTTTCGGGCGTGGCCGCCGTCATGCTGCTCTACATGGGACTCACCAAGCTGCGCAAGCAGACGATCGACATGCGCTGCGTGGACACCATCGCCATGTACATGTTCTACATCTTCGTCATCGACTTCACCCTGGAGATGCTGGACCTGGTGCACCGCATCTACGAAGCCGACGAGTCGTTCCGCAGCATCGATTTCATGGTGCACACCAAGCTCTTCTTCTCTCAGATCGTGGTCCAGATCCTGATCGGCACGCTGGTTCCGCTGGCTCTGCTGTTCATCGTCCAGGTCTGGAAGAACAATATCTCTGAGATCGCACGCAAGCGTATCTACGTGCTCTGTGGTTCGCTGATTCTCATCAGCGTCTTCGCGATGCGCTGGAACGTGGTGATCGGCGGCCAGCTCTTCTCCAAGAGCTTCCTCGGCTACACCACTTACAAGATGGAACTGGCGACGCGCGAAGGCCTGCTGGCGGCAATCGGACTGACGCTTCTGCCCTTGGGTTTCCTCTGGATTCTGCTCAAGCTGCTGCCGCCCTGGAATGACAGCCAGTCGCACGCGGCACAGCTTCCGGCCTCCGGGGACTGAGGTCCACCTTCACCGCACGACGGGGTAAGCCATGGCCGAGCCTCCCGAGAGCTTCGAGAGCCTGCAGTCGCGGCTGGAAAACCTGGAGAAGCGCGTCTCCGCGCTCGAGAAAGCCGGCGTTTCCGACGCTAGCCACTCCACCTCCACGAAAGCGCCTGCATTGCGCGCGGCGCCGGCGGCAACCACCGCTGGCGCCGTTAGCGTCTTTTCCCTCTTCGGCAGAGCCATGCTGGGCATTGCCGGAGCGTACCTGCTGCGCGCCGTGGCCGAATCCGGCTCGGTGCCGCGGCAGCTCATCGCCGCGCTGGCGCTCGTCTATGCCCTGGGGTGGCTGATCGCCGCCGCCCGCGGCTCCGCGTGGCTGGCCCGCACCGTCTATGCCTGCACCTCTGCGCTGATCCTTATCCCCATGCTCTGGGAACTTACGCTGCGCTTCCAGGTGCTCGCGCCAGCGGCAACCGCCGCCGCCCTGGGCGCATTCGTTGCGGTGCCCCTTGTCTTCTCCGTGCGCCGCAACATCATGCCTGTCGCGTGGATATCGAATGGAACCGCGGCCGCGCTGGCGCTCGCCCTGGCGGTCGCTGCGCATTCCATCCTTCCCTTCGCCATGCTGCTGCTGGCCATGCTCGCCGCAGTGGAGTTCAGCGCGCGGCGCAGCTCCGAGCACGCGGTTCGCGGACTCATCGCCATCGCCGCCGATCTGGCCGTCTGGATCGAAATCTATATCTACTCGGCCGCAACCAGTCTGCGCGCCGCATACCCGCCTCTGAGCACGCCCGCGCTGCTCTTGCCCGGCGTTGCGCTTTGCCTGCTCTCCTGCGGATTCGTTCTCGGGCGCACCGTTCTGCGCCACCGGCCTGTGAGCACATTCGATATTGTGCAGGCGCCCGCCGCTTTCCTGCTGGGCATCTGCGCGCTCATGCTCTTTGCGCCCGGCGCTGGAGCCATCCTTGTGCGCCTGCTCTGCCTGGTTCTGGCGGTGGGGCTCTACGGGCTCGCCTACACCCTGTTCAGCAGCCCCCAGCAGGCGCGAAACTGTTCCGTCTTCTCTACCTGGAGCGCGGCGCTGCTTCTCGCCGGATTGTGGATGAGCCTGGATGCGCGCTGGCTGAGCGGCTGCCTGGGCATTGCGGCTCTGGTTGCCACCCTCGCCGGAGCCCGCCTGCATCGGCTGGCGCTTCAGATCCACGGTGCCGTCTACCTCACCGCCTCCGCGCTTGCGGCCGGGCTGCCCGGCTACATTGCTCACGCGCTCAGCGGACCCGCCCCAGCCCAGCCCGGACTGCTGACGGGATTCGCGGCAGTCTGTGCCGTGTTGTGCTACCTGTTCGTCAGGCCGCAGACCGTCGCAACGCGAAAAGCGCAGGTCCTACCTCTCTATCTTGCAACTGCGGCAACCGCAGCCATAGCTGCACTCGTGGTCGAACGCTCGCTGCGCGTCCTCGCGCTGGGCGTGACGCCGCAGCCGCATCATCTGGCGTTTGTGCGCACCCTCATTCTGTGTCTGCTGGCGCTGGGACTCACCTATGCCGGGGCGCGCCGCCAGCGCTCCGAACTGACCCGCATCGGCTACGCCATCGTGGCCCTGGTGGCTCTCAAGCTGCTGGTCGAGGACCTGCGCATCGGACATCTGGAATACATTGCGGCCTCGATCTGCCTCTTTGCGCTGACCTTGATAGCCGCGCCGCGCGTGGTCCGGAGCGCCCCGCTGCGCATGCGCAGCAAGCTCCCTTAAGACCGCCTGCTCATACCTGCCGCAGGAAATCTCCGCTCTTGCCGCCCGACTTGGCCTCCAGCCGCACCTCCCGGATCACGATGCCCTTGTCCAGCGCCTTGGTCATGTCGTAGACGGTGAGCGCGGCCACAGAAGCGGCCGTGAGCGCTTCCATCTCCACGCCGGTCTGCCCCGTTGTCGCGGCCGTGGCGCGGATGCTTACCCCGCCCGCAACCACCTCCGCCTGCACATCCACGTGGGTCAGCGGCAGCGGGTGGCACATCGGAATCAGATCGGAGGTGCGCTTGGCCGCCTGGATGCCCGCGATCCGCGCCACCTGCAGCGGGTCGCCTTTGGGATTCGACGGCAGTGCCGCCAGAACCGCGGCGGAGAGTTCCACAAACGCCGAAGCAGTTGCAGTGCGGCGCGTCGTCTCCTTGCCGCTCACGTCCACCATGCGCGCCTGCCCGGCTTCATCGAAGTGCGAAAGCTTGCCTGCGTTGGCCATCAAAAAACCTCAGGGAAGAAGAATGCGTACGCTCGTGCCGGCCTCGAGCACCGTCGCGGTCTCCGGCACCACGAGATAACAGTTGGAGCGCGCCAGAGCGGTCAGATCGCCAGAGCCCTGCCAGGAAACCAGCGAGACGCGCGGCAACTCGCCCTTCGCGCCAAAGCTGCACACCGCGGGCAAAAAGCGCGTCAGCCCCGGCTTGGTCTTCACCTCGCCTGCAAGCTGCGCCATCGCAAAGCGGGGAACCGTCTCCCGGCTTCCGCTCAATGCCGCCAGCAGCGGCGCAGCGAAGAGCAGAAACGTCACCGCCGAGGAGACCGGATTGCCCGGCAAGCCCATACAGTGCTTCGCTGCACTCTGTCCTCGGACAGGGGAAGAGACCGGCGCAGGCGGAATCTCCGCCAACACCGTCGGCTTGCCTGGCTGAATGCGCACGCCCGTGAAGTGAAAGCGGGCTCCGGCGCGCGCCAGAGCCGGCTCCACCAGGTCGAATTTGCCCGCGGAGACGCCGCCGGTAAACACGATCAGGTCCGCCGCACGCGCCTGAGCGATCGCCGCATCCAGCGCCGCATCGGTATCGGCCACCTGCGGAAGCAACAGCGGGTCGCCACCGGCGGCCGCCACCAGCGCGGCCAGCATCGCTCCGTTCGAGTTGCGAATCTGTCCCGGCCCGGGCTCAGCCTCCACCGGCACGATCTCATCACCCGTCGAGAGAATCGCCACCCGCGGCCGCACGAAGACGTCGAGTTGCGCGTACCCGCAGGACGCCGCCAACGCGATCTGTCCAGCCTGGATGCGCACGCCGCCCCCCAGCAGCTCATCCCCGCTGCGTCCCTGGGCGCCGCGCGCCACCACATTCTCTCCGGGCATGAGCCTGCGCGGCTGCGGCAGACGCACCATGCCCGAGCCCGCTCCCCCGCCCGTCTCCACATGCTCCACCATCATTACCGCGTCCGCGCCTTCGGGCACCGGCGCGCCGGTCATGATCTCCCAGGCTGCGCCGGGCGGCAGAGGCCCTCCAGGGGCATCGCCCGCCTTGGCAGCGCCGTCAATCGCCAGCGGCCGGTGGGTGCAGGCCTCGCTGGCGCGGCAGGCGAATCCATCCCGCGTGGAACGCGCAAAGGGCGGCTGATCGCGATCCGCCACAATGGGCCGGGCGAGTACGCGGCCGGCTGCGTGCGCCAGCAGAACACGCTCGACAGCGGGTTGCATGTGGCGCAGCGCCGCGGCATGATGTGCGATGGTCTGTGCGGCTTCCTCGTAGCTGAGCAGCGCGGAGCTCATGACTTGGATTGTACGGGTGTTACTCGCAAGTAGTTTTATCCGCAAAGCACAAAGGCCGCCCACCCGGGCGGCCTCGGCACTGCTGAGAACCGATTCCTAGGCCTGCGCCTGCTGCTGGGGCGCACCCGCCGGAGGCGCCTGCGGCTTGGGCTTGGGCGCACTTTCCTTCTTGGAGGGCGCAAGAATCGCGTGCAGAATCGTACCTTCCATCCGCGGCATGAATTCCACCACGCCCGCTTCGCCAATGTCCTGGATCAGGCGGTTGATGATGTTGTAGCCGAGCTCGCGATGGGCCATCTGGCGGCCGCGGAACCGCAGGCTGGCCTTCACCTTGTCGCCCTCATTGAGGAAGCGCACGGCCTGATTCTTTTTGGTCTGGTAGTCGTGCTCGTCCACCGTGACCGAGAACTTCACTTCCTTGATGGTGATGATCTTTTGCTTCTTGCGGGCGGCGCGCTCGCTCTTTTCCTTCTCGTACAGATAGCGGCCGTAGTCCTGAATGCGGCAGACCGGCGGAACCGCATTGGGCGAAACCTCAACCAGGTCGAGGCCGCGTTCCCGGGCGACGCGCAACGCCTCGAAAGGCGCCATAATCCCGAGTTGCTCACCCTTTTCGTCGATCACACGGATTTCGCGGGCGCGAATCCGGTCGTTGATGCGGATAAAAGACTTGGCCGAACGTTTATCGAATGCGATGGTGCTCCTCCAAACAGCTGCTCCTGCCCGCCTGTGGAATTGGCTCCCGGTCGAGCGCACCCTGAGTATAGCACTGGCTCGGGTCTACTGAACCAACGGTTTACCGGCTTCCACGGCCACAGGAAAGGCCTCGAGACTCCCGTCCACGTTCAGCGCTTGGATGCGAAGGCGCACGAGGTGGTTGGCAGGCAGCACGCCGCCGATCCTGACCGGCAGGAAATTTTCCGTCAGCCCGGAAGACATCCCCTGGGCAGCCAGCGCCGCGGGCGTATGCAGCGTGATCGCTTCCACCTGCCGCCCCACAAATTGCGAGCGGTGAGCTCGGGTCTTCTCGGCAGCCAGAGCACGCAGCATCCCCATCCGCTCCTCCACTACGGCCGGGGACACCGGATGTTTGCCCTGCAATATCTGCCCAGGCGTGCCCGGCCGGGCCGAGAAGGGAAACAGATGCAGATACCCGAACGGCAGCGCCCGGATCAGCGCCGCCGTTTCCTCAAATTCGGCGTCGGTCTCTCCGGGAAAGCCCACCATCACATCGGCGCCAAGGGTGAGATGGGGCCCGGCAGCACGAAGCAGCGCCTCCACCTTCTCCACGTAATGCCAGGGGCGATAGCGGCGGTGCATGCGGCGCAGCACGGAGTCGGAGCCGGATTGCAGCGGCAGATGGGCGTGGCGAGCCAAACGCGTACCGCCAAACTCCGCCATCAGGCCGATGAGTTCCTGATCCCAGTCCATGGGCTCGATCGAGCTCAGGCGCAAGCGCGGCAGGCCCGTATCCGTGAGGATCTGGCGGACCAGCGCGGAAAAGGCTGGACGGTCGGGCAGATCGCGGCCCCATCTGCCCAGATTGATCCCCGAGAGCACCAGTTCCCTGCCGCCAGCCGCCACAAAGCCTTCCACCTGCCTCAGTACCGCTGCGCCGGGCATGCTCCTGGACGATCCCCGCGTCTGCGGAATTACGCAGAAGGTGCAGCGGTTTCCGCACCCCTCCTGGATCTTGAGGTTGGGCCGCGTCTGCTCGCCGGGAACAAGCTGCGCCTCTTCCAGCAGCGAATGCGCAAAGTGGTCGTCGGCCCACACCGGGACAGCATTTCCGGAGGCCAGCAGCGTATGAACCGGGACGAGGCCGCTGGCAATCTCCGGCTCGCTCAGCCCCGCTGCCGGCGATGTCAGGTTTGCGATGATCTCCGGGGCCAGGGCCTTGTGGCTGTTGCCGATCACCGCCGAGACACCTTCGATGCGCGCCAGTTCTTCGGGCGCGCGCTGCGCATAGCAGCCAGTCACCACAATGCGCGCCGCGGGGTTGTCACGCCGGATCTTGCGAATGAATGCCCGCGCCGTGCGGTCGGCTTCCTCCGTCACGCTGCACGTATTCAAGACCACCACGTCGGCATCGGAGGGCTGCTCCAGGCAGTGCTGTCCCGAGACGAGCAGCCGGGCAGCAATCGCTTCGCCGTCGGCGCGCGCCGCCCTGCAACCGAAGTTTTCGATGTGGAACCCGGCCATACATCCAGTGTATGAGCAAACGACCGCAAGAGAAGGGGATCGAGAGGCAAGGTCTGACCACGCTTCTCGGATATACTGGAGTTCAGACCGAGCCAACCGCACAATTTCTGAGTCTCTCAGCAATTTAAGTGACATCGATTGCACGGATCAGCCACCGGGCCCGCTTGTTGCCGTGCTCTGACCTCCCGAAAGATGCGGATTCTCTGGATCTTTACCAGCCATGCCTGTATCTGCCGCCCGATTGCCCCAAACGGACGCCGCATTCCGCGGTAGCTTGCGGAATATCTTCAGCTACGTCTTTTTTACGTTCATCTGCTATCTCTCCATCGGCTTGCCGCTGGCTGTCCTGCCGCCCTTCGTCCATCTTCAACTGGGCTACAGCGCGCTCATTGCCGGACTGGCCATCAGCATCCAGTACGTAGCAACCCTTTTCAGCCGCCCGTGGGCGGGGCGCATCAGCGATCAGGCTGGCGCCAAGATTTCCGTGATGTGGGGCATGGGCTCCATCATCCTGAGCGGATTGCTGGTGATCGCCACGGCCGAGTTGCACGCCGCACCCTGGATCAGCTTTGCCGTTCTGATCGCCAGCCGGCTCGCACTGGGCGTTGGAGAAAGCCTGGTCTCAACCGGATCCACGCTGTGGGGCATTACCGCCGCCGGGCCGGAAAACACCGCCAAGGTGATTGGCTACAACGGCATCAGCACCTACGGCGGGGTTGCCGCCGGGGCTCCGCTGGGCGTCATTCTCCACCAGCTTTGGGGCCTGTCTGCCATCGGCCTGCTCACGGCCGCCATGGCGGTGATTTGCCTGCTGCTCGCTATGCGGAGGCCTTCGCTGGCCTCCGAGCCGGGAGAGCACATGCCGTTTTCGCATGTTCTGGGCCGGGTGGCTCCGCACGGCGCCGGTCTCGCATTGGGCGGCCTCGGCTACAGCGTGATCGCCACCTTCATCACCTTGTTCTACGCCCACCAGCAATGGAGCGGAGCAGCGTTGTGCCTCACTGCCTTCGGCGGGGCTTTCATCCTGGCGCGCGTCTTTTTCATCGGGACCATCCGCGCCTTCGGCGGATTTCCCGTCGCCAAAGCATCGCTGCTGATTGAAGCTGTTGGCGCCCTGGTGCTGTGGCGTTGCGACTCGCCCTGGACGGCTCTGGCCGGCTCGGCAATCGTGGGGCTCGGGTTCTCACTCGTCTTCCCCTCCATTGGGGTCGAAGCCGTGGAGCGCGTGCCCGAATTCAATCGCGGCACCGCACTGGGCGTTTACACCGCCTTCGCCGATGTCTCTTTCTTCATGACCGGCCCCATTGCAGGAGCGCTTATCGGCTGGTACGGCTATCCGAGCGCCTTCCTGTTCACGCTCATCAGCATCCTTGTGGCGCTGGGAATCGTGTTCGCCTTGCAGGCGCGGCGGCGAAGCGAATTGGCACGGCTTCAGGGCAGCCGTGCACCTTCCTGTGCATCCTGAGCGCCTCCCGCAAAGCTTCCAGACGCGATGTCATGCACGCATTTTCCGCCAGCAGCAACCGGAAAATCTCCAGTGACCGGGAATCTGACTTGCGCGCTACAAGGGCTGCGCGCTTGGAAATCTCGTACAGCAACTGAACGCACTGTTCGATCTTGGCTTCCAGCTCAATGTGTTCGGTACAGTCCGAGCATGCTATCCAGGGGATTCGCATCATAGCCGATTCGTCCTTTGATCCTGTGGTGCTCTGAGCCCGTAGACTTGGATGCACAAGAGCGAACTCGCGCGATGCTGAGCGGACCTTTTGCCCGCCGGATCGCTAGCTGAATGGACTGCGCAACGCTGCTACCATGGTCCTTGCCGGAGAGTGCATGCGCGAGCATCTGGCCACTTTACTTGAGGACTTCCGCCGCTACGGGCGGGATATTGCCGTAGTTCGATATGAAGGCAACCGCAGGCGCGTAACCACCTACGCCGAGCTTGCCCGGATGGCGGCACAATTCGGCGCGCTGCTGGAGCGGCGCGGTATCGCTGCGGGGGATCGCGTGCTGCTGTGGGGCGCCAACAGCGCCCAGTGGCTGTCCGCCTTCTACGGCTGCCTGATGCGCGGCGTTCTGGCCGTGCCCCTGGACGCATCCGGTTCGGCAGAGTTTGCCACCCGCATCGCCGCGGATGTAAAGCCCAAGTTAGCTGTCGGCGACGCCCTGCTGCTGGAACAGCTTCCAGCCGAATGGCCGCGGCTCGCCTTCGAAAACTGGCGTACAGAATTGCCCGCTGAAGAAGCCGCAGCGGTAGCCGGGCTGTCGCCGAACACTCCGCTCGAGATCATGTTCACCTCCGGCACCACGGGTGAACCCAAGGGGGTGGTGATCACCCATGGCAACGTGCTGGCCAGCATCGGCCCGGTGGAATCGGCTTCGCAACGCTATCTGCGCTACGAGTGGCTCATCCACCCTCTGCGGATCCTGCACACTTTGCCGCTGAGCCACGTCTTCGGACAGACCATGGCGCTGTGGGTGCCGCAGATCTACCGTGCGGAAGTGCACTTCGAAAGCCGCCTGGCCGCGCCGCGGCTGATTGACCTCATTAAGCACGAACGCATCTCCGTGCTGGCCTCCGTGCCGCGCGTGCTGGCGCTGCTCAAAGCCCACCTTGAGCTGGAGCACCCTGGGCTGACCGAGCGCGTGGCCGCCTCCCAGAATCTCGAAGCCTGGCAGCGGTGGTGGGTCTTCCGCGACATTCACCGCGAGCTGGGGCTCAAGTTCTGGGCCTTTGTCTCCGGCGGCGGCGCGCTGCCCGGCCCTCTCGAGCAGTTCTGGAACCGCCTCGGCCTGGTGCTGGTGCAGGGCTACGGCATGACCGAAACCACCGCCCTGATCACCCTCAACCATCCCTTCCACGTGGCCCGTGGCACCATCGGCAAGCCGCTGGCCGGCCGCGAAGTGAAGCTGGGGCCCGATGGCGAGGTGCTCGTCAAAGGTCCGATGATCTCCGGCGCCACCTGGGCTGGCGGCAAATTGCAGCACCGTGAAAGCGAGTGGCTGGCCACCGGCGACATCGCCGAGCAGCAGGCTTCGGGCGAGCTCAAGTTCGTGGGCCGCAAAAGCGAGGTCATCGTCACTGCCAACGGCCTCAACATCCACCCCGAGGACATCGAACCGATCATCGAGGAGCAGCCCGGCGTGGCTGCTTGCGCGGTAGTACCATTCGCGACCGAGGCCGGTCCTGAGCCTTACGCTGTGCTGGCCACCCGCGACCACGGCGAACATGCGGCCGAGGCCATCGAAAAAGCCAATGCGCGCATGGCGGAGTTCCAGCACATCCGCCGCTGGGTCCTCTACCCGGAGCCCGACCTGCCCCGCACCTCCACCGGCAAGGTCAAGCGCAAGGAAGTCACGGCGTGGCTCAACCGAATGCAGAACGCCAGCGCCAATGGCGGCACAAGTACCCAGGCCTTCGGCGCGCAGTCCGATTGGCTGCTCGCCCTTATCGCGCAGATCTCCGGGGAAACCCCGCATGGCGTCGGCGACGAGCTGCGCCTCGACGAAGACCTCCACCTCGACAGCCTCGGCCGCGTGCAGCTCGCGGCCGCCATCGAGCAGCGCCTGGGCATCGTCTCGGGCAGCGGATTGCTGGAGGGCATTGAGACGCTCGGCGATCTGCGCAAGCTTATCTCCGGAGGAACCGCGCAGAGCGCGGAGAACGACGGAGCCGAAGCGCCGCCCGCCCGCGCTGACGGCACAACGGCAGGCCCAGCCGCCGAAGAATCATCCCAGGCAGGCGCGCCTGTCGAGGCAATGCCTGGCGGCGGACCCGCTCCACAATCTCTTGCCCAGCCCGTCGCGCTACGTCCCGAGCGGCCGGCCAAGAAGCTTGTCTATCCCACCTGGCCATGGTGGAAGACCTTCCGCTGGCTTCGCACCGCCTTCACTGAAGCGGTGATGCGTCCGCTGGTGCGGCTGCTGGGAGCGCCGCGCATCTCCCGCCCCGCCAACCTCCGGGTGGATGAGCCGCTCCTCATCGTCGCCAACCACGTGACCACCTACGATGTGCCGCTGTTGAAATACGCGTTGCCAACGGCGCTGCGCGATCGCCTGGCAGTGGCTATGTCGGGCGAGATGCTCGACGACTTCCGCCATGCCCGCAATCCGAATGCGCCTCCAGGGAAAAAAGGATTCTACCCGTGGGGCCCTCCGGCGTACTGGCTGATCACGGCGCTGTTCAATGTGTTCCCACTGCCCCGGCTACGCGATTTTCAGACCAGCTTCAACCATACCGGGCGGGCGCTCGACCGCGGCTACAACGTCCTGATCTTCCCCGAAGGCACGCGCACCGCGGGACGGCTGGCGCGCTTTCGGCCGGGCATCGGCATCCTGGTGAAGCAAAGCCACACCGCCGTGCTGCCGGTGGGAATCCGCGGCCTGGGCGAGCTGAAAGCAGGCCAGCAGCGATGGTTCCGCTCCGGCCAAATCGAGGTGCACGTGGGCGAACCGATCCAGTTTCCGCCCCAGGCCACGGAGGCCGAGATCACCCAGCGGTTGCAACACGAGGTCGCCAGCCTGATCGGGGAAGAACCCGCCGCCAGGGACCCGGACACGATGTGATCGATCTAACATTGCACCGATCCTTCCAGGGAATAGCATCGTAGCTCGTTTCTCAAACAGGCAAACAGACCGATGGAAGCTCAATCGCCGAAGACTCGAAATCTGGATGACTTGATGCAGCGCGCGCGCGAAGCCGCGCAACATGCCTATGCGCCTTACTCGAACTTTCGCGTGGGTGCGGCGCTGCAATTGACCAGCGGCGAAATCGTGACCGGCGCCAATGTGGAGAACGTGAGCTACGGCCTCACCATCTGCGCGGAGCGCGCGGCGCTGGTGCGCGCCGTGGCGCAGTTCGGACCTTCCATCCGCATCGCAGCAGTCGCCATCGCCAACCTGAACAGCGCGCCCAGTCCCCCCTGCGGAGCGTGCCGCCAGATGCTGGCCGAGTTCATCGAGCCCGACGCGCCGGTGGCCTTTCCCGTATCCGACGGCGTGCACACCTTGCCCTTTCGCGAAGTGCTGCCGCTGGCCTTCGAGATGAAGCTGAAATAGATCGAGAGCCAACTTCATGAAGCAAGCAGACCCTTCAGAACCGCAGACTTCGGCTCTTCCCCTCCACATGATCGACATTCTCCGCAAGAAACGGGACGGGCTCGCGCTGGAGGCGGGCGAGATTGAGTTTGTTGCCCGTGGCGCGGGTTCGGGAGAGATTCCGCAGGACCAGCTCGCGGCGTGGCTGATGGCCGCCTGGATCCGCGGCCTTTCGCTCGACGAAACCCGTACCCTCGCCCTGGCCATGCGCGACTCGGGCGAGAAGTTCTCCCCGGCACGACTGGGCAAGAAGGCCGTGGACAAGCACTCCTCCGGCGGCGTGGGCGACAAGACCAGCTTCCTGGTGGCGCCACTGGCCGCGGCCTGCGGCGTGGCTGTGCCCATGATCAGCGGACGTGCCCTGGGCCATACCGGCGGAACACTGGATAAGCTGGAGGCGATCCCCGGCTACCGCACGGCTCTGTCGCTGGCGGAGTTCGAGGCCGTCCTCAAGAAGTGCGGCGCGTCCATCGTCGGCCAGACACCGGCGCTGGTGCCCGCCGACCGCGTGCTCTACGCGCTGCGCGACCGCACCGGAACGGTCGAAAATCCGAGCCTCATCTGCGCCTCGATTCTGAGCAAAAAACTGGCCGCCGGTCTCGATGCACTGGTGCTGGATGTAAAGACCGGCTCCGGCGCATTTCTGCCCAGGTACGAAGATTGCGAGTTTCTCGCCGCGCTGATGGTCGCGACGGCCGAGGCAGCCGGCACCCGCACCGTGGCGCTGCTCACCGATATGGACCAGCCGCTTGGCTACGCTGCCGGCAACTGGATCGAGTTGGTCGAGGCCGTCGACCTGCTGCGCGGCCAACGCCCCGTCGCGAGTGAAGATCTGCGCGAACTCTCGCTGATACTTGCCGGATGGATGATCTTCCTGGGCGGCCAGGCCGAGTCGGCGCAGGCCGGCTACACGCGCGCAGAGAAGGCGCTGGCGGACGGCTCTGCGCTGCGCATCTTCTTCGAGATGGTCGCCGCGCAGGGCGGCGATGTGCGCGTCTTCGACGACCCCGGCTTTCACAAGCCCGGCGCAACCAGAGTTCTCGAAGCCTGGGAGAACGGCCACGTGGCCAGCATGGACACAACAGCGCTGGGATGGGCCGTGCAGCGGTTGGGCGCAGGACGCGAGAAGGCAGGCGAGCCCGTCGATCCCCATGCCGGCATTCTCTTCCACACGCGCCGCGGCACAAAGGTGGAGCGCGGACAGCCCTTCGCCACGCTCTACGCCACAAGCGATGCTCACCTCGCAGAGCCAGAGGGGATCTTGAAGCGGGCGATCCGCTTCTGCCAGGCTCCGCCGCAGCCGGTCCCGCTCGTATCGCGTATCTTCATCCGCGCCGAAGCGGAAGAGTATCTCGCAAGACCGTGAACGGGAACCCGCCTCCTACGGCAAAGACTGGTTATCTTTCGCTAGTTTCTGCGCCGATGGGAGATACACTGTTCACTGTTCACCGACAACGAATCACTGGCTTCTGAGGAGGCTTTGCCTTGGGCCGATTTACCGGATTTCTGGGAATCTTCGCGGTCTTGCTTGCAGCCTATCTCGGCTCGACGGACCGCAAACATATCCGCTGGCGCACCATCTTCTGGGGCCTGGGCCTGCAATTCACCTTCGCCTTCCTGGTGCTGCGCTTCAGCTTTGGCCAGCGGGCCATGACCTGGGCCGGTAACGTGGTAACGAACATGCTCTCGGCCACCTTCGCCGGCACGCAGGTGCTGTTCGGACAGCTAGGACTGCCCAACTCCGGCATGTTCGGGAAGCTGCTGCCCGCGAATCAGGGCGCCATCTTCGCCTTCCAGGTGCTGCCCACCATCATCTTTATCTCCGCGTTCTTCGCGGTGCTTTACCACATCGGCGTGATGCAGATCATCATCCGCGGCATGGCCTGGCTGATGCTCAAGACCATGCGCATCTCGGGCGCCGAGAGCATGAACGTGGCCGCCAGCATCTTCATGGGACAGACCGAGGCGCCGCTCACCATCCGGCCGTTTCTTTCCAAGGCCACGCGCAGCGAGCTGATGACCATCATGACCAGCGGCATGGCGCACGTCTCGGGCGGCATCATGGCCATGTACATCGCCCAGGGCGTGGAGGCGCGCCATCTGCTCTCCGCGGTCATCATGACCTCGCCGGGCACCATCCTGATGGCCAAGATGCTGGTGCCGGAGACCGCAGTTCCCGCCACCGAGGGCAAGGTCGTCATTCCGCGCGACGAGATGCACAAGGAGGAGAACCTGATCGGCGCCATTGCCCGCGGCACCATCGACGGCGGCAAGCTGGCCTGGAACGTGGGCATCATGCTGGTCAGCTTTCTCGCGCTGGTGGCGCTGCTCGATATGTTCCTGGGCTGGGTGCACGGCGGGGTGCATTGGTTTCCGGCCAGCCTCGGCCAGATTCTCGGTTACGCCGGCGCGCCGGTCGCCTGGCTCATCGGCGTCCCCTGGCGGGACGCTATGGCCATCGGCAACCTGCTGGGCACGCGCATGGCGCTCAACGAAGTCGTGGCCTACATCGCGCTGGGGGCCCAGAAGGCCTCGCTCGCCCCGCGCTCTTTCACCATCGCCACCTTCGCGCTGTGCGGCTTCGCCAACCTGGGCTCCATCGGCATGCAGATCGGCGGCATCGGCGCGCTGGTTCCCGAGCGCCGCAATGACCTGGCCAAGCTGGGCGTAAGGGCCATGCTGGCCGGCACCATGGCTAACCTGATTTCCGCGGCGATTGCAGGGATTTTTCTGGGATACCGTTGAGAGAGATAGCAATGGAAACTCTTCTTCCGATTTGCATAATCCTCTTGGTCATCGCGGCCGCTTTCGTATTCGGCCTACGATCACTCAATAGCAAGTCTGACGCTCTCCATTTAGACAGGCCGGAAATACCAGATTCGGCCGAACAGGAACCAGAACAGAAAAATCTCCGGAGCCAGCTTCATGAAAAGGGGCTGGGTGAAGCAATCCGCGGGCCGCACATGATGCGCGAAACAGCCCAGGACCAAGAGCCTACCCAAAGATTCGCTTCGGCTAGGCAGCGACAGCTCTCCGAGCTGCTGCCGCCTCAATTTGTAGTTGTCGATCTTGAAACTACCGGCTTAAGCCCTGTTGTTAATGAGATCATCGAGATCGGCGCCCTGAAGATTACGCTGGGAACAGACGAGCACGCTGCGTTCCAGAGACTCGTCAAACCGATGAATCCGGTGCCAAGCCATATCACCAGGATGACCGGCATTACTCAAATGTTGTTGGCCGAGCAGGGCATAGAGCTGCAATGCGCTCTACAACAACTCATAACTTTTATCGAGGATTTGCCGCTGATAACTTACAATGCACGCTTCGATATGGGCTTTTTATGGGCATCTGCCAAGAGGTGCAACGCAATCATCCCCAATCGCTATTCGTGCGCATTGACGCGTGCTCGCAGGGCGTTTCCAGATTTCCCATCACACAAACTCTCGTACATGGCGGAGCGATTCAGCCTATCCAACGGAAATGAGCACCGTGCTGTTGGCGATTGTGAAAGAGCTGCGCATGTATTCTTGCTATCCACTATGACACTGAACCAGAAGGTTCGCTGGAATGCGCCACCGACGTTCAGTTGATGAATGATCGCAATCCGATCCTCAGTGAATCATCCGCGACTTATTCTGCATGTAATCCATCAGCAGATACTGGCCCAGCGTCTCCGGGCTGGTGAAGTAGGCCTTGCCGCGGCACATGGCGCTCACCTTGTGCACAAACTGCACCAGATCGTGATCGGTCGCCAGCATGAAGGTGTTGATCATGATGTTGGAGCGCTTGCAGCGCGAAACCTCTTCGAGCGTTTCGCTCACCACCAGCGGGTCGAGACCGTAGGGATTTTTGTAGATGCGCCCGTCCTCCAGCGTCAGCGCCGAGGGCTTGCCGTCGGTGATCATCACGATCTGCTTCATGTCTTTGCGCTGCCGTGCCAGCACGCGCTGCGCCACGCGCAGGCCCTCGCGCGTGTTGGTGTGCCAGGGGCCCACCTTCACCCGCGCCAGGTGCGAGACCGGCATCTCTTCGGCCGAGTCATGAAACAGGACCAGCGAAAGCGAGTCGCCCGGAAACTGCGTGCGGATCAAGTGCGACATGGCCATGGCCACACGCTTGGCCGGCGTAAAGCGGTCTTCCCCGTACAGGATCATCGAGTGCGAGCAGTCCAGCATCACCACCGTGGCGCAGGAGCTCTGGTACTCGCACTGGTGCACGTGCAAGTCCTCGTATTCCAGGTTGAGCGGCAGC
>DAIDLI010000052.1 GCA_027449545.1 Acidobacteriaceae bacterium
CTGAACGAGCCTTCACGCCGCGCCGCACTGCGCCTCGGTTTCACTTTTGAGGGCATCTTCCGCCAGCACATGGTGGTCAAGGGCAGCAATCGGGACACGGCCTGGTATTCCATGCTCGACCACGAATGGCCTGCCCGCAAAGCGGCCTTCGAGGCCTGGCTGGACCCGGAAAACTTTGACGCAAGCGGAGAGCAGAGGGCCCGCCTCTCTGCGGCGGGCCCGAGCTAGCGCGCCGGTACGCCGATCGTCACGTGCTTGAGCTAATTCCCGGCTGCCCCAGAGGCGGAAAACACAACCGTCTGCTGGTCAGCCTCAATCACCTCCTGATAAAAGCCCTGCAAAGCGGGAAGGTCTTGCGCTGGCAGCAGAACAAAAGATTGCGCGAAGATTCTCTTCACGTCTAGTACTCCTGCTCCTGCCTGAACCTTGACGACCATCGCCGCATGGCCCGGCCACGGTATTTGCTGGCTCTGGGGTGCGCTTGCAACGGAAAATCCGGCAGGCAGATGGAAAACAGCGTCGTCGATCTGCTGCCCCGCATACTTCATGGCAATCGGTTGGGTTCGACTTTTTTGGTTAGCCAGCGTGGTTAACTTCTGCGATGCAAAAAAGAAACTGGGGACCTCAAGCCCCTTACTATCGGGCTTAGCCAACTGGCCGGCGATTTGCGCCACGACCTCGAAGTAGCCATTTGTCGTGTCGATTCCATGAATCTGCCGAACCGTTGCCGAAACGCCCGTTGGTAAGGACTCAGCGAGAACTTCGTTGAGTCCGCTCACCACTGCCTGACTCCCCTCGCTGAGATTTATCTGCCTCCAGTGCAAGGCGAAAGGTCCATTCATGAGCAGCTTTACCGAACCGGTCACTCCCCCCTTGGGGTCAAGAGTCAGGTCCGCCAGGCGGGCACTTACGGCATCTTTCAGGTTATTCGGAGGCGTAGTCGCGCTGGCTGTCGTGCCGTTTGCGGTCTCCAGCAGTCCGCCGCAGAGTGTGTGTGCCCAGTGCAAGTCGCCGAATGGAAGCATCTTCTGCCCAGGATCAAGAAAAACATCCCCAGCCGCAGAGTGAAAAACGACGATGAGCGCTGGGAGTTGGTCGATAGCCAGATAATTTGGGTCAAAGAACATGCGGCGGCGATCATTGATGCGCATGGCGCTGACGTGAAGTCCTGCAGCGCGAGCCAAAGCGAGGTAGACCACCGCCAGTTCGCTCGGAGAACCTCCCTTCCCTGCCCAGACGGCTTGCGCATTCCTGGGAGTTCCAGCTCCGCCGAGTTGTTCTGCGCCTTCTCCACTCCCTGCAACAAATGCTGTATTGGTGAGCGCCTGCACGGCATCATAGAGCTTGCGCGCCTTTTCATCTTCGGTGGTTGCGCCGGCCGTCAACTGGGCGGCGGCAGCCTGCAGGTCGGCGGACGGAGCCGCTGCTTGATCCACCTCCTTGGACCACCGTTTCCCTTCCGCGGCCCAGAACGTATCCGGGGCGAGATAGGGCGTGAAGTAGAAGCGGACCGAATATCGCGTGTTGGCCTCAGGCGGAGCGTCTGCCTCTGCAACAAAAGCGGGAACATCAACGAGGTCCAGCGTGTAGTCCTGTTTGGGGCTTACCTGGACCTGTGCACCCGCAGGGAGATGCGCGGAGAAGAGAATGTAATGAGCAATCTCCCCATCCACGATCCGGGTGATGCTCAAGTTGCCGATTACGTTCCGCTCTTGATCGCCTAAAGGGTTGTAGTAGAAGTGCTCTTTGTGGGCAAAAAGATCCGGCTGCACGTTCCAGAAGGGCACAGCGGATGCGAGCGCAGAGTTCTGAAACTCCTGCTGGCCAGGCGTAACGCCAGTGACGAGTGCATCGCCGATCGCCAGCGTCCACCTGTACTCGAGTATGCTGCCTACCGAAGCAGCCGGCATCGTGATGTAGTGCGTACCATCGTTCCGGCTCTGAATGGCGCTTGATGGGGAGTTGATCGGGACAATCTTACCATCGGGATGGATGGTGCGCGCCTCAATCACGAGCCCATGGCCACTTGCTGTTCTTGGCACCACAACATCCGCCCGGTTGAGGCCGTCTTCGGTGAGAATCTTGATCCGTACATACTCGCTGATGAAGTGATTGAAGTTGTCTGTGACCTCTTCCCGGTACAGAATGACAGCCGGTGCGCCGGGCGCCTTCGCATCGGAGGTCATTGCGAGTTCATCGATAGTGGGGTCTTTGAACTTCTGAGCATGAGACGCCAGCGGAATCAAGGCAAGAAGAAACAACAATCCGCACACACACCTGCGGCATGACACCATCTGAATCGGCATCATAAACGTCCTCCGAAGAATGTCTTGAAAGGCGGAATAAGCCTAGCAGATTACTGGGTGCAGGCGACGTGATCTGCGCTGCAAGATGGCGCAGAGAAGAACGCCGCCCGGCTCGGGGCGGCGTCTTCAGCGGATGCGACGGGAATCAGTTGCCGGCCCCAGTGTCAATCTTCATGCCATAGAACGATTTCCGCACGAAGAACATCGACACGAGAAAGAAGACAACCGCCAGGCCGCTGGCGAGCATCGGGTTTTGGGCGCTCAGGG
>DAIDLI010000053.1 GCA_027449545.1 Acidobacteriaceae bacterium
AGCAAGGAGCTGGCTTTGGCGCGATCAACTTCCCGGTAGTTCCTTCCGGCAACGAGAACAACGGCGCTCGCGTGCTCCAGCTCTCGCTGCGGCTCGAGTTCTAACCTTCCAACCCGATAGCAAAAAAAGGGGCGGCCGCCAAAGCGGTCGCCCTTTCTTTGGTGCCCTTCAAGGCAGCGCCGGTCTCCTGACCCACGCTGCGGAATCCAGATCACGCTGCAAAAAGGCGGGGGCACAGCAATCCGAGATTGCTGTGCCCCCGCTGACAAGACCTTGCTTTACCTGCTCTTTTTCGCAGCTTTCTTCGCGGCAGCTTTCTTCGCTGCGGGTTTGCGGGGCGCGGCTTTCTTGGCTGCGGTCTTTTTGGCCGGCGCCTTCCTGGCGGCCTTCTTCGCAGCCGGCTTTGCGGCTACCTTCTTTGCGGGCGCTTTCTTTTTCGCCGGTGTTGCCGGTGTGACCGGTGTCGCCGGTTTCGCCGCTGTAGCCGGGGTGCTCCTGGTGCGGGCGGCGCGGGTCTTGTCGGCCAGGGCGTGCTTCAGCTCCGCATCGAATTCGGCGGGCGTGAGCGGGCGCGCGGACTTGCGCAGCCGTTCAATGTCGTAAAAGGCGCGGCGCTCGGCCAGGAAGACGTGGACCACGAAATCCACGTAGTCGAGCAGGATCCACTCGCCCACACGCCGGCCCTCGACCGAGTTGGGCATCACGCCGTAGTTGCGCTTGAGGCGCAGCTCGATCTCATCGGCGATGGCGACCGCCTGCCGGTCGTTGGTGGCCGAGGTGACCAGGAAAAAGTCTGCCAGTCCCGAATCGACGGGGTCGAGCTCGAGAATGCGGGTGTCTTGGCCCTTCTTGTCTTCGCAAGCGGCGACGGCTGCCTGGACCAGGATGCGCGTGTGTTTGTGCGCGTTGGTTGAGCTCATGCGGTAGGTTCGTTCTCCAAGCCTTCATGGTAGAGCAGGAGGCGGGGGCGAGCAAAGCTTACCGGTAGAGATGGTGCTCCTGGATATAGGCGGCAACCGGCTCGGGGAGCAGCTTTGCCGCCGCCGCGGGCCCCGCAACAAGCTGCGCGCGAATGTCGGTAGCACTGATCTCCACATCGAGGCCGGGCAACAGATAGAAGGGCGCGTGCCGCCCGCCGGCATCGGAGACGGTGAATGTGCGAAGCTCGACGCCTTCCCTGCGACGCCGCTCCAGCGCGTGCAGATGGAGCCCTTCGGGCAGCACGGCGGGAAGCTGGTCGAGCGGCTGCCCGGGGCGGGAGGCGACAATGAACGGCGCCGCGAAGGGCAGATCGGCGGCGCGATACCACTGCCGCAGGCCGAAGAAGGCATCGGCGCCCATGAGGCAGAAGAGCGCGGCGCCCGGGGCCAGCTCCGCGCGCAAGCGCCGCAGAGTGTCGAAGGTGTAATTCGGCCGGGCATCGGCACCCTGCGGGGCGTCGATCGCGGAAGCTTCCAAGCCCGCATCCCCGGCAACCGCGAGCCGGGTCATCGCCAGCCGGTCCTCGAACGAGGCGGAGGAGCCCTGCGGCTTGAGGGGCTGCGCGCCCACCGGCGCAAACAGAATCCGGTCCAGGTCCAGCGCGGCGCGGGCCGCCCGCGCAATGGCGACATGCCCCAGGTGCGGCGGATCGAAGCTGCCGCCGAAGAAGGCAATGCGTCCGGCAAGGGGGGCAGAAGGCATATCGCCATCCTAATCGCAGGCTGCCCGGCAGCGGTACAATCGGGGTGAATATGAAACTTCTTCTCCTCATCCTTGCCCTGGCGGGCGTTCTGGTTTCTTCGCTTGCATTGCAGGTGCATTACTCCACCGGAACGCAGCCGTGCGACATCAACTCCCACTGGGACTGCGGCATCGTGAACCACAGCTCCTACTCGATGGTCGCCGGAGTTCCGGTTGCCGCCATCGGGATTGCCGGCTACCTGCTGCTGGCCCTGCTGGTCATCTCCGACCGGCGCGTGATGCTGCTGGGTGCAGCCATCGTGGCCCTGGCCTACGCCATCCACCTCTCCATGATCGAGAAGAACGTCCTGATGGTGTGGTGTCTTTACTGCGTCATCTCGCAAGGCATCGTCGCGCTCTTCACCATCCTGAGCGGAATCTGGCTGGCGATGGGCAAGATCAGCAAGAAGACCGCTGTACCGGTAGCCTGACGCCGCATCTCTCCCGGCGGGGAGAATGAATCGCCGAAAGCTGGCCTGGCATGAGCAACGCCATCCATCTTATCGAGTGTCCGCGCGATGCCTGGCAGGGCCTGCCGGGCATTCTCCCATCCGCAGCCAAAGCCGAGTATCTCCGCAAGCTCATCGCTGCCGGGTTTACGCGCATCGACGCGGTCAGCTTTGTCTCGCCGGCCGCCGTGCCGCAGATGGCCGACTCCGAGCAGGTGCTTGAACTGCTGAATCCGCCGCCCGGCGTCGAGATCATCGGCATCGTGGTGAACGCCAAGGGAGCCGAACGGGCCATCGCCACCGGCCGGGTGCGCACGCTGGGTTTCCCGTACTCCATCTCGCCGGGATTTCTCAGCCGCAATCAGCACCAGACGCTCGCCGAGGCGCTGGCGCTGGTGAAGAGCATCGCCGCCCGCGGCACGGAGGCCGGCCTGGGCACCGTCGCTTACGTCTCGATGGCCTTCGGCAACCCGTATGGCGATTCCTGGAGTGTGGCCGCAGTCCACGAAGCGTGCGCTCAACTCATCGAGGCCGGCGTGCGTCAGATCTCGCTGGCCGATACTGTCGGCCTGGCGTCGCCGGACCAGATCGCGGAGACGGCCGGCGCAGCCATCGCCGCGCATCCGGGTATTGAGATCGGCGTTCATCTGCACGCCCGCCGCGACGGCGCAGCCGCGAAGATTCGCGCAGCCTATCAGGCCGGCTGCCGCCGTTTTGACGCGGCCATCGGCGGCCTCGGCGGCTGCCCGTTCGCGCAGGATGATCTGGTTGGCAACCTGCCGACCGAGATTCTGATCGAAACCTTGCGCGCGTGCGGCGCGGAGCTGCCGGAACTGCGGCCCCTGGACGAGCTGATTCGCGCCAGCGCTGCAATCGCCGGAGCTTACTCCGCACATACCTGAATCTCTGCTTGAAGGAGAGGCAGCCTTGCCCTATAGCACCATCGCCGTTGCCGACCAGGGTCCCATTCGTACCATCACGCTGCACCGCCCCGAGCGCCGCAATGCGATGACTCCGGAGATGCAGACGGAGCTGACGGCAGCGCTGCGCGACACCGCCGCCAGCTCAGCCCGGGTGCTGGTGCTGACCGGCGCGGGCGAAGCCTTCTGCTCAGGGCTGGACCTCTCGGTGCTCCGGCAGATGAACGACAAGTCTCCGGCCGAGCACCGCGCCGATGCCGAGCGCATCGCCCAGCTCTTCGTCGCGCTCTACGAACTGCCTATCCCCACCGTCGCGGCGGTGCATGGGCCGGCGGTGGCGGGCGGCGCGGGGCTGGCCCTGATCTGCGACTTCACCCTTGCCAGCCACGAGGCCAAGTTCGGCTTCACCGAAGTGCGCATCGGTTTTGTCCCCGCGCTGGTCTCGGCGTACCTGGCGTTGCAGATTGGTGGCAAGCACGCCCGCGATCTGCTGCTCACCGGCCGCATCGTCAATGCCGAAGAAGCGCTGCGCATCGGGCTGGTCAACGAGGTTGTGCCTTCAGCGGAGCTGGGCGCGCGGGTCCAGGAGCTGGCCCAGGTGCTGCTCGCCAACAGCCCGCAGTCGCTGGCCGCTACCAAGCGGCTGCTGATGGTTCAGAACAAGGCATGGCTCGATGCCGCGCTGGCAGCCGCGCTGGAAGAGAACTCCCGCTCGCGCGAGACCGACGATTTTCGCGAAGGGGTTGCGGCCTTCCTCGAAAAGCGCAAGCCAAGCTGGACAAAGTAGAAGGGCTGCGGTGCGCCCGTAGCGCCGGTCTCCCGACCGGCTGGAGCGTGGGTCTCCGGACCCGCGCGGTATGGACGTACCTGTTTGGAGAACGTGGGTTAGTGGAACCGCACCGGCGCGTCGGTGCGCTGCTGCAGCATCTCACGGGTTACGCCGTCGGCGAGCTCCACCAGCTCGAAGCCTTCCGGGGTTATATCCAGCACGCACAGGTCGGTGATGACGCGGTGCACCACGCCGGCCCCGGTCAGCGGCAGCGTGCATTGCCGCATCAGCTTGGCGCCGCCGTCGCCGGTGTTGTGTTCCATGATCACAATCACGCGCCGCACGCCCGAGACCAGATCCATCGCGCCGCCCATGCCCTTGACGCGCTTGCCGGGAATCATCCAGTTGGCCAGGTCGCCGTGTTCCGACACCTGCATGGCGCCCAGGATGGCGAGGTCGATGTGGCCGCCGCGGATCATGGCAAAGGAGTCGGCGCTCGCGAAGGTTGCCGCGCCGGGCACAAACGTCACCGTCTCCTTGCCGGCGTTGATCAGGTCGGCGTCTACCTCGGCCTCGCGCGGAAACGGTCCCATGCCCAGCAACCCGTTCTCCGACTGCAACGCAACGGTGACGCCCTCGGGAATGTAGTTCGCCACCAGCGTGGGGATACCGATGCCCAGATTCACATAGAAGCCGTCGCGCAGCTCTCGCCCCGCCCGCGCCGCCATCTGTTGTCGCGTCCATGTCATAAGAGCAGCTCCTTGCGGTTCGCTTTTACCCGTCGGTGCCCATGCAGCGGAAGTTACGACGCACGGACCGTCCGCTTCTCGATGCGCTTCTCCGGCCGGGGATTGTGGACCAGCCGGTGTACGAAGATCCCGGGCGTGTGGATCTCGTCCGGATCCAGCTCGCCGGGCTGCACCACGATCTCCGCTTCGGCAATCGTCAGTTTTCCGCAGGTCGCCGCATTGGGATTGAAGTTGCGCGCCGTGCGCCGGTAGACGAGATTGCCATAGGTATCGGCCTTCCACGCCTTCACCAGTGCCACATCCGCCTGAATGCCGCGCTCCAGGATGTAGGTCACGCCGTCGAACTGCTTGTGCTCCTTGCCCTCGGCCACCTGGGTACCCACGCCGGTGCGTGTGTAGAAGCCGGGGATTCCCGCGCCGCCGGCCCGCATGCGTTCGGCCAGGGTGCCCTGGGGGCAGAACTCCACCTCTAGTTCGCCGCTCAGGAACTGCCGCTCGAACTCGGCGTTCTCGCCCACGTAGCTGGAGATCATCTTTTTGACCTGGCGCGTCTCCAGCAGCAGGCCGACACCCCAGCCATCCACGCCTGCGTTGTTGCTGGCCACGGTCAGGCCGCGCACGCCGCTGTCGCGCAGCGCCTGGATCAGCGCCTCGGGAATGCCGCAGGGCCCGAAGCCCCCGATTGCCAGCAGCATGCCGTCGCGCACCACGCCCGCGAGCGCGGTAGGCGCATCCGGGTACAGCTTATTGAGTCCACGAGACCTTTGCGTAGGATCCGTCATGCATGTCCCCGGAACTCCGATCCGGGCCGAATCCATCCTAATCCCGCAGATGCGGGCGAGGGCAACCTCTGCCCCGCGGACAGGCCTACGGAGTGGCCATCGTTGTTAAGGCAAGGTCTTTGCGGAGCGCACGCTGCTGAGCACCCCCGAGGAGAAGGAAG
>DAIDLI010000054.1 GCA_027449545.1 Acidobacteriaceae bacterium
GATGCCTGCAAACAGTAAAGGATCTGTCCGAAGGGGCTCCGGCGGTCTCAGACGCGAAGGACTTCGACCCCAGCCCTGGTCAGCACTTCCACATCGGCCGCGGAGATCTGGTTGTCGGTAATTACGGCGTGGATCTTCGCGGGAGGCACGATCAAGGCCAGGCTGCGGCGCTTGAATTTGGTGGAGTCGCAAACGACCACCACGCGCGCAGCCGAATCGACCATCGCCCGGTTGACGCGCGATTCGAGCAGATTGGGCGTACTCACGCCCGCCCTCACGTCGAATCCGTCCACACCCAAAAAGAGCACATCCGCGCGCATGGACCGCAGCATGTCCTCGGTGACCGGCCCGACCAGGGAAAATGAATTCTTGCGCAGCGTTCCCCCGGTCAGGATCACTTCAAAATCCGTCCCCGCCAGTTCGGTGGCGATGTTTACGGCATTGGTGATGACAGTGAGGTGCTCAAAGCGCCGCAGTTCGCGCGCGATGGCCGTGGTGGTCGTGCCCGAATCCAGCACCACGCACATGCCCTCCGTCACCAGCCCGGCGGCGGCCTTGGCGATGCGCAGCTTCTCCTTGGATTGCTTCTGCTCTTTCTCGTGCAGAGAGGGGTCGAGCAACGCGGTGTTTTGCGTGCGCACCGGGAGCGCGCCGCCATGGCTGCGCAGCACCAGTCCCTTGCCGACCAGGTAATCAAGGTCTTTGCGGATGGTAATGCGCGAGATGCCCAACGCATCCGAGAGGTCGGAGATCAGGACCCGGCCTTCGCGCTGGAGTTTGGCGAGGATGTGCTGACGCCGCTCTTCAACGAGCATATCGGCGCCGCCCGGCTTGGTCGGCTTGGTGGGGTTCATGCCTTTTTTAGCTCGTGACATAGGATTCTTATCGCTAATCATCCTAGCAGCGGCTACGCCGAAGGGCTAGACCTTTGCTGCCCCGGGAAGCAGGTTTTGCACCAGGGCGGCATCGCGGAAGGCTTCCGTGCCACCGGCTCGCAGCGTGGAGAGGGCCGCAGTGCGGTTGCCAAAAGCCGCACACGCCTCCGGGGACTCGCCGCGCAGGCGGGCAGCCAGAAAGCCGGCATTGAAGCTGTCGCCGGCGCCGATCGTATCCACCGGCGTGACCGTCTCGGCAGGCACGGCCCAGCGCTTGCCGCCCTGCTGGACGAGCGAACCGCGCTTTCCGCACTTCACTGCCACCACTGGGACGCGCTTTGCCAGCACCTCGATGGCGCCTTCGGCGTCGGGCTTTCCGGTGATGCGGCAGGCTTCAGACTCGTTGGGCAAGAAGAGGTCCACCAGCCCCAACAGCTCATCCAGCGGCTCTCCCCAGCGGTCATCAGGGTCGTCATTTGTGTCCAGTGAGAGCGTCAGGCCCGCTGCTTTGAGCTGCCGGAAGAGCTCGGGCATTTGCGGCTGCAGCGCCTTCTGAAGAAACAGCGAGGAGAGATGAAAATGGCGGCTCGAAGCAAGGTACTCCATGTCGAGGTCTTCGAAAGACATCTCGGACATTGTCCCCGGATAGGTGAGGATGTGCCGTCTGCCGCCGTGCGGCAGCAGAATTGTCACGCCAGTCGCCGGCCCTTCCGCGACACGCTTCACGCGGCTCAGATCCACGCCACTCTCCGATAAACGGTCGAGAGCGATGGCGCCCAGCGGATCATCGCCCACACGCGAGACAAAGCCTACCGAAGCGCCCAGAACTGCCAGGTTGTGGGCCAAAATCGCCGACGAGCTGCCCAGCGTAAGGCCAAAGCCGCTGGCAAGCAACTCCCGCTCCTGCGGCAGGTCCTCGGGAAGCCCGTAGAGGATCAGGTCCAGGTTGATTTCGCCGGCTATCGTAACATCGAAGCGCCTCGGCATGGGTCTATCCTGCGAGTGTAACGACGCGGCTGAGATTACGCGGCGAGTCGGGATTGAACCCCTTGTTGATTCCGACATAGCTGCCGAGCAGTTGCCCCCACACGACATACACGACCAGCCGAGCCAACTCGGGCACCGGGAGGTCCAGCTCGATCGACAGATCGGCCGAAGACCGCACATCCGGCGTGATGCGATTCGCAACGGCCATGGTACGGCCACCCAGGCTCTTCATCTCCAGCAAAACCGCACTCTCTTCCGCATAGCCCGACTCCGAGATCAGGCCGCCAACCAGGACCTTATCCGAGACGATGGACTTGGGTCCATGACGAAACTCCAGGGCATGGAAAAACTGCGCATAGCTGGAGGATGATTCCATCACCTTGAGGGCAGTTTCCGATGCAATCGGATAGAGCGCGCCCTGGGCGAGAAACGCCACATCGTCAAACGAGACCTGCGCGAACTTCTCTACCTGCGGGGCATAATCGGCGAGTAAGCCGGCCAAAGCACCCGGCAACGCGTGCAGCGACTGGATAAAGCCGTCATTGCCGGAGAGTCGCGCGGCCAGGTATTGAAGCGCGAGCAGCATCGACGTGAAGGAGGAGGTCATCACCGTGCTTTCTTCGGCTACGGGAAGCTGAAGGGTGCGGTTCGACAGCTCCGCCAGTTCGTTCCCGTCACAGGTGATGCCCATAAATTCGATCTTGCGCTGCTTGAATACCTCTGCCGCTTCCAGAACCTCCGAGGTGTGGCCGGAGCGCGAGATCAACACAGGGAAAACCGGCAACCCTGCGGCCGGAAGAATCAGCTGCGGGCAGAGCAGAATCTCTGAGGCCGGCACAGCCCGCGCCGCCACTCCGGTCAGCTCTATGAATGAGGCTGCGGCGGCCTGGGCCAGGTAGTAGCTGGTTCCGCAGCCGACAAACAGCCACTCAAAGGAACCCGGACGCTTGTCACCGGCAAGCGGGCCGAAGTCAAAGCCGTCCAACACCTGCAGACAGTTCGCCCAGACATCGGGCTGAGCATAGATTTCACGTAAGGTCTTTGCTCCAGGCTTCATTTATAGCTCCATTCACTTTGCGCAGATCACGGGATGCGGAATTCTAAAATGCCTCCGCCTCAGCCCGTCCAAAATTCGATAGAGAAGCAGGGCCCTTCGTTTCTGGCAAACTCAAGAATACAACATAAAACGAAAGCAATCAAAACAAAACCATATAATCTCCGGGGGGAAGCTGAGCCGTGAACGATTCAATTGTGACAAAACGCTTGTGTTTACGCCCGTTCCGGGAAGACGACGCTCAGAGCGCATTCCAGTGGCTTGGGGATCCGGTGGTGATGCGCTTCACTCCGAATGGACCCGATCAAGATATGCGCCAAACCGCGGCACGGATTGCCAAGTACCGGATCCATCAGTCCAGATACGGCTACAGCCGCTGGATTCTGATCGAGCGAGCTTCGGGCCGGCCCGTGGGAGATGCCGGCCTATTGTTCCTGGATGATTACGGATGGATTGACTTCGGCTACCGTCTTGCCCAGCCCTTCTGGGGCAGGGGTCTGGCAACAGAAGCGGGGTCCGCGTGGATCGAGAAGGCTTTCACAGAACTTGGGCTCGAGCGTCTGACGGCGATCGTACACCCCGAAAACCATGCGTCGATGCGCGTGCTGGCGAAGTTAGGCTTCTTCAAAGAGCGCCAGGATGTAATTCGAGGGATGCGATGCCTCGTATATGGTCTTACTTCAGCAAGGCTGAGAACACCGCATCCCCGGGATTAGCAATTGTTTTTAATCTAGTTTCTTTACCAGTTTGAGAGCCATCCTTCGATGGCTCCCAGTTCCTGCTTTACGGTCTGCGAATATCGGCCGGGTTGAAGGTGGTCGACATGTAGCCGGTGATGTGAACCTTGAAAGCAGTGGTGGCGTGAGTGCCATCCACTCCGTTCACCGTCAACTGCACCGGATAATCGCCGGGCTCGGTCCACGTGTGACTCACCTTGGCTCCATTGACGCTGACGCCATCGCCGAAGCTCCACTGCCAGGAGATTCCCGGCTCGCCGCCGGTTGTCTCCGCGGAGAAGTCGAGCGACTGTCCCGACGACCCGGCATCCGGATGCTGCACCTTGAGGACAGGCGCCGCTGCGGGAACATCCTCATTCACCAGCTTCAGCATGCGCACCCCCTCAACCGGCACGGCCAGCTCGATATTTCCGGACGAGGGAGAGGCTACTGCCTTGTTGTCGAGAATGTCCGTAACCTGGTAATGCGCTCCTGCCGGAAGCCCCAGCCGGGCAAGAGAGATCGTATGTTGGCGCTGCTGCTTGGTCCAGTTAAACACCGTCAGGATGCTCTGCCGCGGCGACTCCTTCAGCAGGAAGATACTGGGCTGCTCGTCGGCCGCGGCGTAATCCATCAGATCGACAGGGGTCGATGAGCGGCTCAGGTGCACCATATCGAGCAGGTCTTTGTTTTCCAGCAGAGCCATGCGATCCGGCGAATGCTCGAGCGAGGGCAGGTTATCGCCGATCTCATACATGCCCCCCGAAACCGCCGCCAGCGCAATCGACGCGCGCGCATTGTCCAAGGTGGCGGGCGTCCGGCTTTCATGCCACCTCTGATCCGAGATGGTCTGTGCTGAGACTGTAAAGGCGTCAGGATCGGCGACAAAGAAGTTCCGGTTCATGTAGTAGCGGGCGGCGATCCCGGTGCCCGCTTCTTTGGTGGCGTCAAAGGTGTGGCCCGTATCCTGCGAAATGCGCCCGTAGTCCACGTACCCCACCGGGTTCAGCATCACGCTTCCATCCTTGTCGATCCACACGTTGTTTCCCACTGCGTCGCGAATCACCTGAAGACCGATCCGTTGCGCTTCCATCGCCGTGGTGTTGGCCTTGTAGCGGTAGCCCTCGATCGCGCTGTCATCCATGAAATCCAGCTTGATGTAGTGGATGCCCCACTTCTGCACCATGGTCGAGTAGGTCTTGTGCAGGTAAGCCTGCGCTCCCGGGTTCGTCGTATCCAGCATGTAGAGCTGATCCTTGTGACCCACCACAAATCCCGCGGGAATCGGCTGCCCCTGCGCATTCTTCACCAGCCAGTCGGGATGATGCTCGTAGACCCACGACCGCTGCGACACCTCGAATGGCGCCGTCCAGACTCCCGGGGTCAGCCCCAGTCCGCGGACTCGGTATCCCAACTGGCCCAGGCCATTGGGGAACAGGGTCGCGTTCGGCGTGGTGTATTCGCCGCGCGCGTACTGGTAGCCCTCGTCAATGTGAAACACGTCGTAGCCATAGGACTTCAGGTGTTCCGCTTCCCAGCGGGCGTTGGTCATGGCGGCGCCGTCGTTCAGCCCGAAGTAGTAGGCTGTCCAGCTCCACCAACCCATCAGCGGCGGAGCAGTGGTCCGCGCATGGTGGATCTTGCCGATCAGGCTGCCGTACGTCTCCAACTGGTGGTGGTAGTCCCGGCTCACGCTCAGCAGCATGCGCTCCGAAGAGATCTGCGCGTCCGCAGCAACCGGCAGGCTCAGCGGAATCTGATCCTGCGCGGGAGATTCCTGCAATGAGTTCTCCTTCTCCATCTCGGTGGTGCCGGTGGAGTCCACCTCATACGAGGCGATGGTCGGATTACTCCCCGACGCAGTCCCCATGTGCAACCGCAGAATCGTTAAGAAACGATCCGACGTCAACACGCCTACAAAAAGGCTTTCGTGACTGGCGCGGTTATAGATCAACTGACTGCCTACGGCCCGATGCATCCCGTTCTGGGCATCCGCCAGATCGTGGATCTGCATGAATGGCCGGTCTTCGCTGAAGCTGTCCGAGAGCACCCGCTCCTCGGCCGCCGGACCTTCCAGATGGACTACCCCATTGCCGCTTGCGTCGACGACCCGGATCGCCTCCACATGAATGGTCTTGCCTGTGGAGTTCACCACTGCCGCCTGGACTTCTGCGAAAGGCACACCTTCAAAGGCGCGCAGCCGATAAGTAAGCTGCGGCTGGCCTTCCAGTCCGGACCACGTCACCTGCCATTGCCTGGCAGCGCCGAAGTCGCCTTGCACCTGCGACTGCTGTACGGCGTGCTTGGGATACTGCGCCGACCGCAACCAGTGGCCGTCGACCTCCGCCGCGATCCCCGCAACCAGAACGGGCTGAGCAGCACCCGCCTCGCCAATTTGATATTGTCCGTTGGCTGTGACGGCCACGCCGAGTGAAGGCTGCTGCGCCACCGCGAAGCCTCCCGCCAGAAGGCAAGCAGCCAGCCCCAGGCCCCGGGCCACACGGCTCGCCACCGTATTCGCCGTGCGCGGATTCCCCATTCCCGCGATCATTTCTCCCCCGTTCTCCATCAAGGCGCGCTCCTATCGTCGAATTTCGTTTAGTTACGACTTGTTTCCACTAAGCAACCAAGATTAGCTTGCGTAGATGCCACTGTCAAGCATTCCATCGAGCGCCACAAAACCCTGTTGATCAGCCTGTCCTCGCAAACCGCACCGAAAGATGCGATCTAATTGCCAGCCCCGCTGCATTCCCCGGCTGCCAGCCACGCGAATTTCAATTGCGCACTTCAGGAAAATAATGGTAATAATACGGAATATCCTGGGCCAGTTCGGAGGTGTAGCCATCCGCGCACGAAGTGTACGCCACGATGAACCTCAAGGCTGGCGGATCCGGCCGTACACACTGGCACCTGTGTTTCCGTGCGCCCGGCGGTACCGGCGGAACTGACTCCGTCCTCAACTCACCCATCGGCCCCAATCCTCCGCGAACATCGCCTCCCCGCCGGAAACGAAACACTCGCTGGATGAAGAACATGAGCTACGCTGAACCCACCCTCTGCGCCACCCTGGAGGCTGCGTGAGCACCCCGACTACCGAAATCGGTTCCACTCCGGGACTGCGGAGGACTCTCAAGCTCCGCCACCTGATTCTTTACGGCATCATCATCATTCAGCCCACCGCTCCCATGAGCATCTACGGCGTGGTCAGCAACGCCGCGCGCGGACACGTCGTCACCACCATTCTCATCGCCATGGTGGCCATGCTCTTCACCGCGGTCAGCTATGGACGCATGGCGCGCGTCTATCCCAGCGCCGGCTCCGCCTACACCTATGTCGGCAGCGAGCTTCATCCTCTCGCCGGCTATGTCGTCGGCTGGTCCATGCTCATGGACTACATGCTGAACCCCATCATCTGCTCGATCTGGTGCAGTGCGGCCGCACAGAACGTCATTCCGCAAATCCCCTATGCCGCCTGGGCAGTTGCCTTCGTCGCCCTCTTTACCGGACTGAATCTGATGGGCGTGCAAGCCTCCAGCCGCGTCAATGCAGGCTTGGCTCTGGGGATGGGCATCGTGGTGGTGATCTTTCTGGCCTTCGGGATTCACTACATCGCCCTGGTGGCCGAACCTACCGGATACGCATGGCTCCGTCCCTTTTACGATCCCGCCACCTTCGCCCCAGGACGTCTCTTCAACGGCGCCTCCATTGCCGTCCTCACGTACATCGGCTTCGACGGCATCTCTACCATGTCCGAAGAGGTGGAGAATCCACGCCGCAACATCATGTTCGCAACCGTGCTGACATGCCTTGTGATCGGCATTCTCTCTGCCATCGAGGTCTATGTCGCGCAACTTGTCTGGCCCGCTACAGTGCCCTTTGCACCGGCGATCGTGGATACCGCCTATGTCCATGTCGCGTTACGGGTGGGCGGCAAATTCCTGTTCGAGTTACTCAATGCGACGCTGCTGGTCGCCAATATGGGATCGGGCATCGCAGCGCAGTTTGGCGCGGCGCGCTTGCTTTACGGCATGGGCCGCGAGAATGCCCTGCCCCGGCGCTTCTTCGGGGTCGTCAGTCCACGCACGGGCATCCCACGTAACAATGTCCTGGTGCTTGGCGTCATTACTCTGGCCGGCGCCTTCACGCTGACCTTCGCCAAGGGCGCGGAGATGCTGAATTTCGGAGCGTTCATCGCGTTTATCGGGGTCAACGCCGCGGCGCTAGTCCACTATCGCTTCCGCTCCAAGGAGAAGGTCTTTCTCCCCGCCCTGCTGCCGCTGCTCGGCATGGCCATCTGCGCGTTCATCTGGCTCAATCTCGATATCGATGCCAAGATTCTCGGCGCAAGCTGGGTCACCATCGGCCTGCTGGTGTATCTGCTGATGAGAAAAGCGAAGAAGCCCGAGGCTGCTGAACAGACCGGAGCGTAATCGCCCCCCGGAGCCTCGGTCTGAAATTTCTTCGAAGGGCAACGAGTCGGTCAACTGTGCTTGCCCGAACCCTGCATGCAACCCCTCGGCGGGGCGGAGAGAGATCCGATCCGCACAGAGCAGAGATGGCTGCATCTTCCCCTCACGAGCTGCCCAGCGGCGTGTCGATCGGCGGAAAGCATTTTCCAGAGGACATGGGAAACAGTACACTCATGTTGATCCAAGCTTTCCAATCATCAGACAAGTGGCGGCGGCCGGGAGGACACACCGATTGCTGGCAGAAGAGAGAAGATTTCGGATTACCGAGATTTTGTCGCGACAACGCTCCGTGAGCGCGGCCGACCTGACGGCCATGCTCGGCGTGACCGCCGCTACCATCCGGCGTGACCTCGCGGAACTGGAACAAAAGGGCCTTCTGGTGCGCTCGCACGGCGGCGCTGTCTCCAAGTCAAGCACCACCAGCTTCCAGCCCTCCTACGAGGTGCAGGGCACGCTGAATCCCGAGGAGAAGAAGCGGATCGCAGCCGAGGCTGCGCGCCTTGTGCTGGACGGAGAGACTATCTTCCTGGAAGGCAGCACCACCGTCGCCGAGATCGTGCCGCATCTGCAGGCTTACAAGCGTCTCACCGTGGTCACCAATTCACCTCTGATCCTCTTCCAGCTTTATCAATTCCCTGGGATCAGCGTAATCGCCACCGGCGGCGAGTTGCGCCACGACATCTTCTATCTCTCGGGTGTGTGGACACAGAGAGCGCTCGAAGAAATCCGGGTGGACAAAGCTTTTATGGGGATCAGCGCGGTGGATCCCGCCTATGGCATCTCCACAGCCAGCCAGGCGGAGGCCACCATCAAGCAGGCAATCACGCGCTCAGCGAAAGTGCGCGTCGGCCTTGCGGATCACAGCAAATTTGGGAAGCAGGGCTTTGCGTTCGTCGGCCCGCTTACCGACCTGCAGGTCGTCGTCACCGACGATCGAACTCCAAAGGATCTCCTCAAGGAAATCGGGGAAGCCGGTGTGAAGGTGATTGTCGCCGGTAGTGCGGGCGCAGGACAAAGCCACCCCAAAAAGCAACGCCGGACCGTGAAGCCAGGGGCATCGCGGTCCGGCGGCAGGTTGGTTTAGAACGACAGCTTGGCCGCGAACTGCATGATGCGGGGCTGGGAGGTTCCGTAGGGGTTGGAGGAAGTGCCGCCGGCCAGGCCGGTGATCTGTCCGAAGCCGGTGTCGGTGAGGATGTTGTCGGGACGGCCGAAGTTGACGTTGTTCAAGGCGTTGTAGAACTCGGCGCGCAGTTCGAGCGTGCTCCGGTCCGAGATCTTGGCGTTCTTGATCAGCGCCATATCGGTGTTGAAGAAGCGCGGCCCGCGCAGCGAGTTCTTGCCCGAGTTGCCGAAGGTGCCGATGGCGTTGGGCTGGAAGTCGTTGACGTTGAACCACTCGCTGATCTCGGCCGCGTGCGAGCGGCCGGAACCAAGCTGAGCCTGGCCGGCATTGGTGATGCCGTTCAGGTCGGCGCGGTCGGCGCCCATGGCGCTGAACGAGTTGTCGTAGCCGCTGAACACCGTGAAGGGGAAGCCGCTGGTCCAGTTGGCGTCGCCGGTCAGTTCCCAGCCGTTGATGATCTTGTCGGCCACCGCCGCCATGCGCAGGCGCGGAATCTCGTAGACGCCGCTCAGCTTGAACGACTTGTTCAGATCGTCGGCCGACGGGCCGTAGTCGAACCACCGCCCGCAGGAGCACGAGTTGGTCAGGTAGGGCGAGCCTGGAGGCGCGAAGTCATCCAGCGCCCGCGCCCAGGTGTAGTTGGTCAGGAACGAGAAGCCGCGGGCGAAGCGCTTCTCCAGCGTCACCTGCGCGGCGCTGTAGTTGCTGTTCACGCCCGAGTTGATCGACCCGATAGAGCTGTACTGCGGATACAGACGCCGCTGCTGGATGTTGTTCTCCGTCGAGTTGCCCGGGATATAGACGGCCGGGTTGAGCTGCAGCAGGCCGTATTCCTGATCGCCGGTGCCGCTCAGGCGCCGCCCCTGATTGCCCACATAGGCCAGGCGCAGCATCCAGTTCTGACCCAGACCGCGTTCCAGCGTCAGGTTGTACGACAGCACCATCGGCAGACGGAACCGACGCGAGAAGATCTGGTTGAACGAGATGTCGGTCGGGAAGGTCACATTCGAGGGCGGAGTGCTGGGACCGAAGCTCGCCGGGAACGGACTGGTCACGCCCGCACTACCGTACGGATCCGACAGCGACACCGTCGACAGGTTCACCACCGGAGCAAACGGTGGCACGCCCACCACGTCTTCGAAGTCCACCGTATTGGGCGCGATGTAATAGTACCCCGCGCCGCCCCGCAAGCTGGTCTTGCCGTCGTTGGTCACCCGCAGCGCAAAGCCCACGCGCGGCGCGAAGTTATTCGAGTTGTTGTAAATCGACGAGTTCGGGCAGCCCGGATCATGATGGCTGCCGCCGAACAGCATCCCCTGCGGCGCGTTGGGGAAGCGCTGCGACTGCGCACCCGGAACAAAACACGCCACCCGACCGCGGCTGTCCGTGTAGGGGAAGAACGGATCCCAGCGCAGACCCGCATTCAGCACCAGACGCTTGTTCACCGTCCAGTTGTCCTGGATGAACAGGCTCTCGCGCCAGCCCGTGACGTTCAGGAACAGGCCGCCGCCCTGGGTGAAGTTCGACACCACGCCGGAGACGAAGTCCGCCATGCTGCTGCCGGTCAGTGCGTTCGAAAAATCAAAAGTGCCGCTTTCCTGATAGATGTTGCCCATCGGCACGCTCACCCGCGTCAGCTCGCCGCCGATCTGCAGCTCGTGCGACCCGCGCGTCATCGTGGCGATCTCCCGCAGCGACATCGTGCCCCGGTTCCACTGACCCCAGGGAACGTTGTACAAGCCGAAATCACCGCCCACCGACAGCTCCAGGTCCGGCCCGTTGCCGCCGCCCTTGTTCGCCGGCTCGGCGATATTCACGCCCGCATCCGCCATGCTGAACGGAGACGCCGAAAGCGTGTTGCCGCTGATCCCGTCATAACCAAAGAACGAGCTCAGCAGGAACTTCGGCGAGATGGTGTAAATGTCCACCACACCCACGTTCTTCAGCACCAGATGCTCGCCGTCCCCGCGCAGCTCCAGCAGATTGTTCGACGGCGGAACGAACAGCGGGTTGGTGTACACATTCTGGAAATAGCGCCCGCTCAGATGATGGTTGCCGATGTTGAAGTCCACCTTGCCCAGAAATTCATTGGTGTTCTGCCGGTCAGGACCGCCGTTGAACAAAAGCTGATCCCCAGGCCCGTTCGGCAGCGGAATGTGGTTCAGAATATACGTCGCCACCGGACTCACCGGCACCTGGTTGTTCGGATAGGGATTGCCCGTGTACGGATCGTAGAGCTGCGTCCCCGGCAAACGGTCCGAGAAGTCGCCCGTGCGCTCGGCCGCATTCGGCACAAAAGCAATATTGCCGTTGTTCTGCGTGCTGAAGCGCGTCCCCTGGTAGCTGCCAAAATAAAACAGCCGGTTCTTCAGAATCGGGCCGCCGATGCTCGCCCCAAACTGATTCTGGTGAAGCGGATTCACCGTCGGCGAAAAATAATTCGCCGCGTCGAACATGTTGTTGCGCACAAACTCAAACACGGAGCCGTGAATCTGGTCGGTGCCCGACTTGGTCACCGCGTTCACCACCCCGCCGATCGCGTTGCCATACGCCGCGCTCATGTTGTCGGTGATGAAGTTGAACTCCTGGATCGCATCCGGATTCGGAAACGGCACGTTGGTGTTGATGTAGTTGTCGTTGTAATCGACGCCGTCCAGAAGGTAGTCCACCCCGTTGGCCGTCGCCCCGTTCACCTTCGCGTACTGCTCGCTCGGGAACACTCCGCCTTCGCAGTTGGCCGCGCAGTAGTGCGACGTCACGTTCGTCGAGCCCGCCGCCAGAAACACCAGCTGCTGCACATCCCGACCATTCAGAGGAAGACTCACGATCGTCCGCTGCGGGATCAACTGCCCCACCTGCGCGTCCTCGGTCGTCACCAGGTTGGCGTTGGCGCTCACCACCACCTTCTCGGAAACCTGGCCCACCGAAAGATTCACGTTCTGCGTCACCGCCTGGCCGACCGCAAGACCGATCCCGTTCTGGACGTAGGTCGTAAACCCGCTCATCGTCACCGACAACTGATACGTCCCCACCGGCAGGTACGGGAACCGGTACCGCCCCGCACCGTCGCTGTGC
>DAIDLI010000055.1 GCA_027449545.1 Acidobacteriaceae bacterium
CTTCTCCGGCACCAAGGCATCGATCGACACCCACTCAAGTTCCTGCTGTTGCGATTCGGGCTTCTTCAGCATGAATCCAAAATACGAAAAGCCCTCGTTAATTACGAGAGCTTTTCTTGGTGCCTTTGTCAGCAGTCTGAGCGGGGCTTGCGCCCCGCTTTCGATTCCCTGATTCCCTGATTTCTGATCCCTGTCCCTTGATCCCTGTCTCAGCTACTGGATCTCGATCACGTCCTTGGCGGCGGCAGCGGCCGCGTCGGCACGCTCCTTCACCTTTTCGGCGACGCCAAAGAACTCGGCGGCCTGCGGGCTCTTGGGGCCGGCCAGGGCGACGGGCAGGCCGCGGTCGCCGCCCTCGCGGATGGCGGGGATGAGCTCGATGGAGCCGAGGAAGGGAATGTTGAACTGCCGGGCGGTGCGCTCTGCGCCGCCCTTGGAGAAGATGTCGATCTGCTGCTGGCAGTGTGGGCAGGTGAAGTGGCTCATGTTCTCCACGATGCCGAGCACCTCCACGTTGACCTGGCCGAACATCTCCAGCGCCTTGCGCGCGTCTTCCAGGCTCACGTCGCTGGGCGTGGAGACGACCACCGCGCCGGTGAGCGGCACGGTCTGGACCAGCGAGATGACCACATCGCCGGTGCCCGGAGGCAGGTCGATCACCAGGTAGTCGAGCTCGCCCCAGTTCACCTGTTGCAGAAACTGGCGGATGATCTGGTGGAGCATGGGGCCGCGCATCACCAGCGGCTTGTCGCCCGGGGAGATGTAGCCGATGGAGATGGTCTTGATGCCGTGGGTGAGGTTGGGCTCAATCATCTGCCCGTTCACCCGGGGCTGCTGCGTGGAGCCCATCATCAGCGGCACGTTAGGGCCGTAGATGTCGGCGTCGATGAGGCCCACCTTGTGGCCCATCTTGGAGAGCGCGATGGCCAGGTTAACGGCGACCGTGGTTTTGCCCACGCCGCCCTTTCCCGAGCCGACTGCAATGATCTTGGAAACGCCGGGCAACGCCACCGGCTGGGGCATGGCATGTGAATGCGCCATTGTTGAACTCCTCTTCATCCTTAATTTTACAGGGAGGGAGGAAGGGGAGGGGTCGGTATGTGGAGCGGGAGGCTGGGCTGTCGGGGCGGGGGATGTGGGCCCGGAGGCCCACACGACTGCCGGCCGGGAGGCCGGCGCTACGAAGGGGGGCGGCGCTACCGAGTGTCGAGGGCGGCGCTACGAGTGTTGAGGCCGGCTCTCCGGGGAGTGGAGCCGGCGCTACGGCGAGTCGAACTAGGAGAGGCCGTGGGTGGCGAGGCTGCCGTCGCGGCGGCGCGCGTATTCCTTCTCGCGGTACTCGCGGCGGCGCAGGGCGTCCTGGTGGCGGCGGATCTCATCGGGGGTTTCCGGCTGCAACTGCGGCACATTCTGCTTGCGGCCGTGCTCGTCCACCGCGACAAAGACCAGGTAAGCGCTGGCCACGTGAGCGATGGAGCCGGTGCGGGTGTTCTCGGCCCAGACCTTGACGCCCACTTCCATGGAGGTGGTGAAGGCGCGGTTGACGCTGGACTTGAGGGTGACCAGGTCGCCCAGGTGGACCGGACGGATGAAGTCGATGTGATCCATGGCGGCGGTGACCACCGGGGTCCGTGCGTGCCGGTAGGCGGCCATGGCGCCGGTGAGGTCGATAAAGTGCATCAGGCGACCGCCGAGCAGGTTGCCCAGGGTGTTAGTGTCGTTGGGCAGGACGATCTCAGTCATCTCCGACTGGGTGCTGGCCACGGTACGCACCAGGGGATTGCTTTGCGGCTCGGTCATGGTTCTCTGGCTCCGTTTCTCTTTGGCCTGACGCGTTGGTTGTATCTTTCTCCCGTTTCCACAGGTTGCCCGATACAATAGATTTGGCGGCAGGCGATCCGGCCTCGGGGAAAAAGGCCATCCCTGTTCCAGTTTCAGCAATCCCCGCCAAATACGCAACTTTCACCCCAGGCAGCAGGTTTCAGATCGTGGCCTTCAGGACACAATGGACAAGATTGCAGGATTAAAAGAGATTCTCGCGCTGGACCCTAAGAACAGCTTTGCTCGTTACGGGATTGCCATGGAACTGGCGGCGCGCGGAGAAATTGCCGCAGCGCTTCAGGAATTCGATACACTATTGGCCAACGACCCAGAGTACACGGCGGGCTATTTTATGGCCGCCCAGACCCTGGCCGGAGCAGGCCGGACCGGAGAGGCGATCGAACGGCTGAAGGTCGGGATCGGCTGCGCGGCAAGGAATGGCAACGAGCATGCCCTCAGCGAGATGCAGGGGATGCTGAGCGATCTGGAACGCTGAGCCCTCGGGCCTGCGCCCGGGGCTGCTGGATCGGACCGTGAGCGTGCTCGGAGGCGCTCCGTAACTTTTTGAGATTGCGAATCATCGAATTGAGTATGCCCAAGTATTCCATCGTCGTTCCGTTCCATAACGAGGAAGAGAACGTTACCGCCCTCTATGCCCGCTTGAAGCACGTGATGGAGCAGGTGGGCGAGTCGTTCGAACTCGTGCTGGTGGACGACGGTTCGCGCGACCGCACCTACAAGCTGCTGGAAGAGATCGCCGCTGTGGACAGCCGCGTGCTGGTGGTGAAGCTGCGTCGCAATTTCGGCCAGACCGCCGGCCTGGCCGCCGGTTTCGATCACGCTTCGGGCGAGTTCATCCTGGCGATGGATGGCGATCTGCAACACGATCCCAACGACATTCCCGCCTTCCTCGAAAAACTGGATGAGGGCTACGACGTGGTCTCCGGATGGCGCGAAAAGCGGATCGACAACTTCGTACTGCGGCGCTTTCCGTCGCGCTGCGCCAACTGGCTGATGGCCAAGCTCTCGGGCGTGAACATCCACGACTTCGGCACCACCTTCAAGGCCTACCGCCGCGAGGTAATTCACAACGTGCCGCTCTACGGCGAGATGCACCGCTTCATCCCGGCGCTGGCGAGCTGGTATGGCGCCTCGATCTGCGAGGTGCCGATTCGCAATGTGAACCGCGAGCGGGGCAAGAGCCATTACGGCATCGGCCGCACCTTCCGCGTCTTCTTCGACCTGCTCACCATCCGGTTTCTGCTCAAGTACATGAGCCGGCCGCTGCACTTCCTGGGCGGCGTGGGGATGCTGGGCATCCTGAGCGGCAGCGTGGTGGCCATGGTGCTGCTGGGGATGAAGATTGCGAACCCTGCGTTGAGCGTGATGGATCATCACGGCCCGCTGTTTGTGATCGGGTCGGTGCTGATTCTGGCGGGCGTGCAACTGCTGGCGCTGGGCCTGCTCGGCGAGTTGCAGGTGCGCCATTACTACACGAATGAGAATCCCGCGCCGTATGCGGTGGAGCGGGTTGTGCGCCTTGCCTCCAGCGACGAATCCAACGTGTCGCCGAATCGCCGGCAAGAGAACTTCTAATTTTCATCCGACAGAGGCAAAGCGGTGAGCCGAGGGTTTCGGCTCACCGCTTTGCTTTGGAGCCAGCATGGTTCGCGCGCGCTTGCCCCGAACCGGTCTCAAGGTTCATGCTGTCGGTGTGATGAGAGCGATTCAATTTCAGGAG
>DAIDLI010000056.1 GCA_027449545.1 Acidobacteriaceae bacterium
TCTCGCCGTCACCACCATTCAGGACAATCACGGCTCAGATCAACTCTCCGACGACACCCTCCGCCTGCTCGCCTATAACTACACCGCCTACAGCGCCTGGTATCCGCTGCTCGCTGAATTTCCCGAGTTGGACGACGCCTCCATCGCCGCGTTCTTCAAGACCGCCGACCAGGTAAACTCCATCTCTTCGGTCCCGCTGCGGGCCAATGCGCTGGGCGCTCTCCAGGCCAACATCGGCATCTGGCAGATCCTCGCCCGTCAGAAGGAGATTCCCACCGCCACCCTCAACACCTCCTGGATGGCCACCCTGGAACCCTTCGCGCACGTCACCAGTTCCAGCGGCCTGTTTCAAGCTGCGCGCTCCTCGCTGCTGGCAGTCGTGACCGCCGCCGGCGGCAGCACCAGCCCCACGGAGGATGACGTGGTTAACCTGCTCGCCGGGCCGCGCCAGACCAACCCCGAGGGACAGCGCGTTCATGATGAGATCGCGGGCCGCATCCGCTCCGTGCTCAACGACCAGCAGCTTGCTTCCCTGGACACGCTCTTTCAGCTCTACGATGGGCTGGGTTCGATGGCTCACGGCGCGAGCGTCGGCAGCAGCCTGGTGCCTCTCGCCGAAGACCTGCACGGCTTCGAGATGCCCCGCCCCATCTTCACCGGCAATGAGCGGGCCACCTGGTCGCCGCTCATTTACTCCAGCCGCCATGCCGAGTTGCAGGTTCGCACCGATCTCACCCGCATTCTGCGCACTGCGCATTCTCCACAGCAGTTCCAGCAGGCTCAGAATCTTCTCGCTCCGTTCCTCCGCGATACTTTGGTCGGCTTGAATTACGCCTACTACGAACCGCCTGGCGCGCAGGTTTTGCACCAGAATCCGCTTTTCGTGCGCTCTCATGACTTCTCCGCCTCCACAGTGCAGGGCGTCCAGCACGTCTGGGGCTCGCCCGAGCTGATCGGCATCGGTGTGACAGCAGGCGGCGGCGCTTACCTGATGGGCTCGCTAGCCGGCCTGCCCTATGCGCTGGCGGCTACCGAGGACGACTTCATCGCACCCCAGAATGTGCAGGCTCTCATCTGGCGCGAGGCTGCTCCGCAACTGCTGGTGAACTCCGTCATCCCCCGCTGGTGGAACATCAGCGCGAAAGAGATGCACGCCGCCGCCCTCTACCAGCGCGCCGGCGAGGAACTGATCCAACAGGCCCGATCCGACAGCGCTGTCCGCGTCCGCGTGGAGAAGGTCCTCTCCGGCCGCTTCTCCGAGGCCCGCATGGCCTCTCTCCAGGAAGCTTTCAATGCCCCCGCCACGCACACCGAGACGCTGCGCGATCTGATGCCCGCCGACATGTTCTACCTGGAATCGCACGCACGCGCGGCTTACCCCGATCTCGCCGCGCAATCCGGGCCCGCCGGCAAGGAACTGGATGCGCTGGTCCGCTCCGATCCTGACGAGACCAGTCCCGCGCGCCTGGCGGCGGACTTCGGCGTTCCCCATCCCGCTTTCAACGACAGCGACGCCTGTTCGCTGCTCGAGCGCGAATACTTCACCGCCGCGGGCGGCTTCACCAGCCGCCTCTTCGGGGAATCCTGGGAATCCAGCAATCTGTACTGGGCGCGGCTGGCCGACCAAATGGGATATTCGCCGGTCATGCTCAACCTGCTGGTTCCGGCGCTCACCCGGCGCATGGTCGCCAACATCTTCGCTACCTACGTCGATGACTGGCCCGCGCTGTTGCGCGCCATGCAGCAGACAGGGAATGCCTTCCGCCAGGGCAAGTTCTCGGTTCAGTTTGCCAGCGTCGATTCCGGCAGCAGCGTCAATGAAGGAGTATCCGAATGATCCGTTCCAGGCTTTCTCTCGCCATCCTGAGTTCAGGTTTTTTCCTGTTGCAGGGCCCCGAGCCAAGATTATCGGCACAGGACAGTTCCGCGCGCATCAGCGTCAACGTCGATCTGGTCCAGCTCAATATCGCCGTCACCGACCGCCACGGCAAGTACATCTCCGGTCTCAAGCCGGAGAACTTCCGCATCACCGAAGACAAGATTCCGGAAAAGATCGCCTCCTTTGAAGAAGGCAACGGAACCGGTCCGCACTACCAGCTCGCAGGTTCAGCACAGCCGGCTCCAGGCGGAACTGCGGATGCTACCGGCGCGGCCACCGATCCCACTTCCTCCACCGGCAATCGCACCAGCGCTCCCGCCCGGCCCGGCATTTACAACCAGGATCTGCCCAATCCCGGCGCCAACATCTTCATCCTGTTCGACACCAGCAACTACATGTACCGCGGCTTCGTGTACGCGCAGGACGCGATCGCCCAGTTTGTCCGGTCTCTCGACACCTCCAATAAGATTGCGTTCTATTCCTACAGCCGCAATCTCTCGCGCGCCACGCTCCTCACCTCGGACCGCTACAGCGTGGTGAACGGAGTGCGCAGCACCGTGGCCGGCGACGACGCGGCGCTCTACAACAGCCTGCTGCTCACCGTGAAGGACGCATCTCGCCTCACCGGCCGCAAAGCTATCGTCGTCTTCTCCAACGGCCCCGATGATGCCAGCTCCGTTCCGCCCGAAGACGTAGCGGAACTGGCTCAGTCCACCGGCACCATCATCTATATCGTGAGTACCCGCCAGGCAGAGAGCGCCCCGGTCTCCGCAGCCGCCTTCGAGCGTGTCAGCCGTTCCACCGGCGGCAAGGCGTACTTCGCGCGCAACTGGCAAGAAGAGACGCAGGCCTTTGCCGCCATCCGCAAAGACATCTCGCATCTCTACACGATTACTTACTATCCGCAGCCCAACCGCAACAGCGGGTGGCGCTCCATCTCCGTCAAGCTGGTAGGACCGGGCATGCAGAAATACCGCATCCGGACCCGCAACGGATATCGGCTCCGGGAGGTCCAGGCCAACACCACCGCCAGCATTGCTCCGCCCGCACGTCCGGGACATTGACAGCGGCCCCGAGGGCGCCGAACCAACTGCCCAGCACCCTCGGGCATCCTGTCTGGCATGGCGCCTTATCCCGAATGGCTGCACATTCTCGCCTGGGCCTACATCGCGGTCTGCTTTGCCTGTGCGCTGGGCATTCTGCTGCACACCTTTGCGCGTCCGCAAAAGATGGGCATCATGAATGTGGTCTGGCCGGTGACCGGCCTCTACATGGGACCCGTTGCGGTGTATATGTACCGCAGGGCGCTCCCGGTCTCTGAAAAGAAACCGATGACGCCGCAGATGAAGTCTCTACAGGAGCAATTCAAGGATGCGCCGCCCACCTTTTTTCAGAACAGCATTGCCGTCTTTCACTGCGGCGCCGGCTGCAGCCTCGGCGACCTGATTGCGGAATCCATCGTACCCAGCTTCGGGATCTTCTTTGCCGGCGAGTTCGGCTCCAAGCTGGTGCTCGACTTCGTCTTCGCCTATCTGCTCGGCATCGTCTTCCAGTACTTCACCATCGCACCGATGCGCGGGCTCTCGCTGGGCAAGGGCCTGGTGGCGGCTGCCCGGGCCGATACTTTCTCGATCGTGCTCTTCGAGATCGGCATGTTCGGCTGGATGGCCATCTCCTGGTTCCTGCTCTTCCCTGCGCCGCATCTCGATCCCGGCATGGCCGTGTTCTGGTTCATGATGCAGGTGGCCATGATCGCCGGCTTTTTCACCGCCCTGCCCGCCAACGCCTGGCTGATCCGCAAAGGATGGAAGGAGAAGATGCCGGCGGTGGATCCCGACCAGATGCACGCGGCCATGCAGGGCGGCGGAGCGGAAACCTCCGGCCGCAATGCAGCGTGATCTCCTGCAATTTTTCTTGACACCCTCTTCCGGACTCCTCTATACGTTGGAACGAGAGTTTCCCCATGTTCCCCGGAGCAACCGCTCCCAAAGCTAAAGCCGGGCTTGACATCAGCGCCGCGGAGGACGGTTTCATCGTCTTCCAGCCTGAGGTTGAGCGCGTCCACTACCTGAACCACAGCGCGGTTCTGGTGCTGGAGCTGTGCACGGGCCGAAACTCCGCGCGCGATATTGCCACGCTGGTACAGGAGGCGTATTCCCTCCCCTCTCCGCCGTACCAGGCCGTCGAGGAAACCGTGGCCAGCCTTGGCGCGCAAGGGCTCCTGGAATCTCTATAAAACGTTGAACGAAAGGTGGAGGTCATGTCCGAAGAAGGTTCCACGAATCGTGTGCTCAGCCAGGTTGCGCCCAGCCGCCGTGGCTTCGTCAAGAGTGTGCTAGCAGGCGCCGCATTTGCCGCCCCAGCCATCGCTTCCTTTTCCATCGAAAACATGGAGATCCGTTCCGCCGACGGACAATCTCTCACCTCCAGCCTCACCACCGGCAGCGGCAGCATGGCCTACGGAAGCAGCAGCATGGTCCGTTGCCTGCCCGATCTAGGCTACGTGGGGCCGGCCTTCTTTCAGGCCTACGTGCTGGACATCAGCGGCAGCACCCGGGTCAACGGCGAGTTGAGCTTCAACATCGAGCAGGACGGCAAGGCGCTCGGGGTGCGCATGCGCATGACCCGCGACGCCAGCGTCTCCGCGGTTTCCCTCACGGTGAACAGCGTCGAAGTTGCCACCGTCCAGATGTCCGGCGGCGACCGGGACGGCTTCGGCCGCCACGACAACGGCAGCGAGGGCAGGATCACCGCGGCCGACGTGGTCGGACTGTGCGATTTCGACTCTCTGCTCCAGGCCATGGCCTCGCAGACGGCGAAAGCCGTAGTGCAGGGCACTTATGCCTCAAGCGCCTTCGATGCCCAGGGCTCCATCCTTCCCATGTCCGGCGGCCCTGTCTTCCATACCGAAAATCGAGAGTAGCCGCCCATGAGCGGATGTACGCGCGAAACATTGCGCTGTGAGTTCTGGCAGCAGGGCGGAAGCTATCTCCGGCCGCCCTGCTGCACAGCGCACCTCAAAGAGCTCCTCTTCTTCACCCGGGATTTGCTCACCCGCCATCGCATCCTGCACTGGCTCGACTGGGGCGCACTGCTCGGCGCGGTGCGATCGGGCGAACTGGTCCCCTGGGACGGCGATGTGGACTTCGGCGTGATGCGCGAAGACCGCGAGCGCATTGTCGCGCTTGCGCCCGAGATCGAGCGCGCCGGCTTTCAGCTCGATCTCAGCGAGGATGCCTACACCTGGCGCATCGTGCTCAGCCCTACCAACTTTCTTCACGTCGACCTGTTTCACTGGCGCGACGACAACGGAACCCTGAAGATGCGCTGGCGCGGATGTCCGGAGGACAACTGGGCCTTCCCGCGCAGCTTCATTGAGAACCTGCAACCCGTGCAGCTGTACGGTGAAGCCTTCCTCGCTCCCGCGCCGGTCGATGAGCTGCTGTCGCGCTACCGCTACGGCGACGATTACCTGGTACCGCGGCGCACAGAAGAGATCGACAATCGCGCCCGCGCCTACCTGCCTGTCAAACAATTCCTGGCCCGCCGCCTGTTCGCGCAGCGCATGGAGGCCAACCTCGACCTGCTGCGCCATCTTCTGGATGCCAACGCCTTCCGCGACTACGACTGCACCGCCCACCCCGGCGGCTCCGCACGAGTTTCCATCGACGATGACTCTCCCGACGCCGAGTTGGCTTATCCGCCTTCCGCTCAAAAGCTCTTCCTCGAATTGCTGCCCGCCCTGGAATCCGCAGGATTTCAAGTCCTGCGCCGGCCGCAACCCGGCAACTCCTCGCCCCATCGCCTCGTGAAAGAGGGCGCCAGCTTCGATTTCCTGGAGCGCGTGCCCGCGGACTGCACCTTATGAAAGCCATCGTGCTTGCCGCTGGCCAGGGCGCCCGGCTGCGTCCCCTCACCGACCGAGCCCACAAGAGCCTGCTGCCTGTAGCCGGCAGCACTATCCTCGGCCGGATCATGAAGGGCTTGCACGATCTCGGCATCGCTGAGGTCATCGTCGTCACCGGCTACCGCGCCGGCGACGTGCGCCGCTATCTGGAGGAACACGACCCCGGCCTTCCAGTGCGCTTCGTCCATAACGCCCGCTACAAGGAAACCAACAACATCGTCTCGCTGGCCATGGCGCTTGACTCCATGGAGATCGACTCCGACGTGGTGCTGGTGGAATGCGATGTGCTCTTCGATCCCGCGGTGCTGGCGCGCCTCGCCTCCCCCGAGCGCGGTAACATCGCGCTGCTGGATCGCTACCGCCCCGGCATGGATGGCACCGTCGTCAGCGTCGAAGCCGGCCTGGTGACGCACGTATTCCCTGCCCACCTGCAAACCGAGGACTTCGACTACTCCGGAAAATTCAAGACTCTCAACCTCTACCGCTTCGATCGCGACTTCTGCCGCAAGCGGCTTCAGCCTCTGCTCTCCTGCTATGCCAACGTCATCGACAGCGGCTGCTACTACGAGCTGGTCCTGGGCATGCTCATCAACATGCAGCGCGAAGTGGTGCGCGCCGAAATCGTGGACGGCAGCCAGTGGGCCGAAGTGGACGATCCCAACGACCTGGCCGCCGCCCGCTTCATCTTCGAGCCCGCCTCGCGCGCACAGATCCTCGATCGCGCCAAGGGCGGCCACTGGAACTTCCCCCTTCTCGATTTCAATTTCATCCGCAACATGTACTTCCCCACCGACGCCATGATGGCGGCCATGCGCCGCGCTCTGCCGTCGCTGGTGCACTCCTACGGGTCGGCGCAATGCGTCCTCAATGAAAAGCTGAGCTACGTGCTGCAATGCGCTCCAGAACGCGTGCAGTGCCTGAACGGCGCCGCGCAGATCTATCCGCAATTGCAGAGCCTGCTGCGGCCCCGGCGCGTGCTGATCCCCACCCCCACCTTTGGCGAATACGAGCGCTGGCTTGGCGCAGGAGCCGATTTCTACACCGACGCAGTGGGCATCGACCAGCAGGCCCTGGCCGCGCGTGCCGGTGAGTACGACCTCGTGGTCCTCGTCAACCCCAATAACCCCACCGGATCGGTCCTGCCCACCAGTTGGCTGCACACCCTGGCTGCCGCTCATCCGAGCACGACGTTCCTGGTCGATGAATCCTTCGCCGATTTCGCAGCTCAGCCCTCTCTGCGCGATCACCTTGACCGCTCGGCCCTGCCCAATGTCCTCATCATCGCCAGCCTCAGCAAGTCCCTCGGGGTGCCCGGCTTGCGCCTGGGCTACGCTTATAGCTGCGATACCGATTTGATTGCGCGCATCGGCGCCGGCATTCCCATCTGGAACCTTGGCTCGCCTGCCGAATTCCTGCTCGAGACCGTGCTCAAATTCAAATCCGAACTGACGGCATCGTTTCCGCGCACCGCCGCCGACCGCTGCGATTTTCTTCGCGCGCTCGAACTCGTCCCGAGAATCCGCAAGGTCTATCCCAGCGCCGGCAATTTTCTGCTCTTCCGTCTCGACGGCGATCAGCCGGGGCATGCCCGCTGGCTGACCGAGAATCTCCTCGCCCGCCACTCGATCTATCTGAAGGATGTGTCGTCCAGATTCCCCACTCCGGGCTCGTATCTGCGCGCCGCCGTGCGCACCCCCGCGGAGAATCACCGCCTGGTGGATGCGCTGACCATGTGTCTTGCGGAGATGCCGCTATGACCCGGCAAACCTGGCAGCAGATATGGGAGGCGCGGCGCATCGATCCGTCGCGGCCCAGCGTGCTGGCGCAACTGCTCGCCGCCGACGGCATGGACACCGGCTTCGGCAGCGTCTGCGAAGAAGCATGGAGCAAATACGTACTCGACACCGCTCGTACCATCGGCATCGAACCCGGATCGACAGTCTTCGAGGTGGGCTGCGGCGCCGGGGCGTGGCTCTACGAACTCGGCCGCCTGGGGTGCCAGATCGCCGGCCTGGACGGATCGGCAACCCTCATCGGCTACGCCCGCGAGCACCTGCCTCGCGGGCATTGGGCATCCGGCGATGCCGCCAGCCTCAGCCCCGAGCCGCGCTATGACTTTGTCGTCTCCAGCGGGGTCTTTCTCTATTTCACTTCACTCGAATACGCGCAGAAGGTCCTGACTCTCATGCACGCCAAGGCTCGCCGCGGACTGCTGATTCTGGACGTGCCGGACCTGGCGCGGCGCGATACCGCCCTTGCGGAGCGGATGCGCATCTCCGGCGTAGATTACCAGCAGCGCTACAGCGGGCTCGACCACCTCTATTATCCGCGCGAGTGGTTTCACATGAGGCTTGCCGAGCTGGGTGTTCCCCACGTTGAGATTCGCGATCAGGCCATCGACGGCTACATCAACTCTCGCTTCCGTTTCAACGTCTTCGCCTGGCTGGGATAAAGTTCTGTCTACTTTGCCGCCGAGGCCTGCGGCTTGCGCGCCACGATGGTGTAGGTCCCGTAGTCGATGGTGAAGACCGCCGTCCCGCCGATCCGCACCTTGGTCGTGCTGCGATTCGATCGCGGCAGCCAGAAGCCCTGCGCCTGCTCGTACTCTTCCTCGATATCGGTATGGGAGATCCAGAACGAAGGGTTTTTGGCCGGGCGGGCTTCAATCCTCACCAGCGCGAAATCCGCGGCATCCACCCAGATTTTCCCGTCGTACAGAAACTTGCCCCGGGAGAGCGGATGCGCGTACAGGATATAGGCGGGACGTCCGTTGACAGTTTCTGAGCCCAGCAGCTTGAAGCTGTAGTTACGGGTGGAAAGCTCTGTCGCGCGGGGCTCGCGCGCGGCCTCTTCCTCGCTGTCCACTCCACGCTTCAGAACCTCGCTGCGCAATAAGCCGGAACCGCTCTGGGAGACAATACGAAGGCTCTTGCCGGTGTGCGCATCATAGGTCACCTGCACATCCATGGCAGCCTTCAGGGTCCGGAAGAATCCGTGATAAACCACTGCGTAATGCCGCAGGGACTCATAATGCAACAGCGCCTGCCGCCGCATGCGGTCGTGCAACTGCATCTCGGCAACGATCTGGTTGGCGGAAGGCTGATGGGCAGACGGCGGCGCCTCCTGCGGCCAACTGGCCGCAGCGCTCAGCACGGAAAACGCCACCAGAGCAATGGCAAGCCAGCGACAGGTGCGGTAGGGATCTTTCAAGCGCATTCAGGTCGTCGTATCTCGAATCCGCCAGTTCGGCCCACCGGCTCGGCGGGAAAGTATCGGCGCAAGCGCCCTGCAACTGACACTCGCTTCTCTAGAGGTGTTGGACTCGCGCCGCCGCAATTGGGATGCTTACGAAGCGGCGCAGCCGAACCCTGGGCCTGGAATTCACACCATAGCACAACTGCCGCTGCGGGTTATGACCCGGCTGTCACATACCAAGGTCGCGCCGCGGATTGCCGATCAGGGTGGCCGGATCCGCGAGCCGGTCGAACTCTTCGCCGCTCAGCAGCCCCGTCTCCACCGCGGCCGCGCGCAGACTGATGCCCTTCTCCGCGGCATGATGCGCGAGGGCCGCCGCCTTGTCATAGCCGATGACCGGACTCAGCGCCGTCACCAGCATCAGCGAGTCCCGGACGTACCTCGCGATCCGCTCCTCGTCGAGCTCGATCCCTTCCACTCCGAACTCGCGGAAGTGTTCGCAGGCATCCCCCAGAATCCGTGCGGAATGCAGCACGTTCTTGATGACAATCGGGCGCATCGCGTTCAGCTCGAAGTTCCCCTGCGAACCGGCGAAGGCCACGGCATTGTCTTCTCCAATCACCTGGATGCAGACCATCACCATGGCCTCTTCCTGGGTGGGGTTCACCTTGCCGGGCATGATCGAGCTGCCAGGCTCGTTCTCCGGCAGGTTGAGCTCATGCAGCCCGGCGCGCGGACCCGAACCCAGCCAGCGCAGATCATTGGCAATCTTCATCAGCGCCACGGCCAGCCCGCGCAGCGCCGCGCTGGCGGCCACCATCGCATCCAGCGAGGCCTGGGCCGCGAATTTGCTGGGCGCCGTCACGAACGGCTGCCCCGTCATCTGCGCAACCTCCGCAGCCACCTTTTCCCCGAAGCCCTCCGGCGCATTCAATCCGGTGCCCACAGCCGTTCCGCCCATCGCCAGCCGGTAAAGCCCCTGCATGGACTGCCGCACCTGCCCCAGCGCATCGTCGAGCTGCGCGGCGTAGCCGGACCACTCCTGCCCCACGGTGAGCGGCGTCGCATCCTGTAGGTGTGTGCGGCCCAGCTTCACCACGTCCACCCAGGCCACGGCCTTCTTCCAGATCGCCTCGCGCAGGCGCATGACCGCGGGCATCAGCCTCCCCTCAAACTCCAGCACCGTGGCGATATGCATCGCCGCCGGGAAGGTGTCGTTCGACGACTGGCTCATGTTCACGTGCTCATTGGGATGCACCGGCTGCTTCGAGCCGAGCTTGCCGCCGGCAAGCTGAATCGCCCGGTTGGCGATCACCTCATTCACGTTCATGTTGGTCTGCGTGCCCGAGCCGGTTTGCCACACATAGAGGGGGAACTCCGCGTCCAGCTTGCCCGCAATTACCTCGTCCGCCACACGCGCAATCAGCTTTGCCTTCCACCATGGCATCAGCCCGGCCGCCGCATTCACCACGGCCGCCGCCTTCTTGATGTACCCGTAGGCGTGGCAAACCTCCAGAGGCATGCGATCGTCGCCGATGGCAAAATGCCGCAGCGAGCGCTGAGTCTGCGCACCCCAATAGTGCTCCGCCGGCACCTCGACTTCGCCCATCGAGTCCAGCTCCAGGCGCACGCCTGCGGCTCCGGTGCCCACCGGCAGATCGACAATCCGTGGCTCCGGCTCTTGACTCTTCGAAGAAGTGGTCATGGCTTGGCTTCCGATCCGCGCACAGAACAGCGCGCCCAAGCGACAGGGATTCCCTGAAGCCAGTCGATTCTCCAGCGTCCGCAGGCTTAAAGTCAACCCGTTCGGAATCAGCACACTGCGCGAGCTTGCAAAAGTGTTAAGCGAAGTCCCCGAAGATGGGCGCCCTGCTCCTCAAGCGGCCTCTGCCCGGCCCCACTCCCTTTCCGCGCGTGCCCGCTCGCTGTTGTAGTCGGTCAAGCCCACCATGGTGGCTCCGAAGATGCCGCTGCCCTTGAAGAGCGCCGCAGCCGCCGTTCCCTCAATGGCCAGGATGCGCGGCAGCGAAAGCGACACCAGCGCGGCGCTGCCGTCGATGCGCCCGTGCACTTCGAAGGGAATCACCTTCTTCATGCCCATGGGATAGTCGGTCAGCAGCGCCTCCGTCAGCAGAAAACCGCCCGTCACTGCCGCCGCAACGGCGACCCGCGGACGCCGCCGGCGGTAAGCCAATGCCATTCCCAGAAAGAAAGCCGCATGCAGGTAATCGATCGCTCCGTGTCTGCGCGCATCCATCACCTTCGGTAACCGCTTCTCCACCTGCTCCAGCACAAGCCCGGACAACGACATGGCACACCCTCCTGCGGC
>DAIDLI010000057.1 GCA_027449545.1 Acidobacteriaceae bacterium
AGGCCGGTAGCGCCGGGGTTGGTTTCGTGCTTTCCCTGGTCTCAAAATCGAGACCAGGGGCACCCAATTGGAGTGAGCGATCGTGGTCTCCCAGGTCCCCAAAAGCGGGGGACCTGGGGCACCCGGCGGTAGGGTAGCGTCTTGTGGTTCGTGCTTTCCCTGGTCTCAAAATCGAGACCAGGGGCATGCGGGATTTTGAAAAGCAACCGCAGATCCTGCGGTCGCCGCGGCGACCTCAGGATGACAAGCTCCGTGGAGGAATGTGCATTGCAGATCGGGAAGAGAGAACGATGCTGACCAAGCGAATCATTGCCTGCCTTGATGTGCATGCCGGCCGTGTCGTCAAAGGCGTGCAGTTTGTCGATCTTGTGGATGCGGGCGATCCGGCGACTCAGGCGGCGCGGCATGCGCGCGAGGGCGCGGACGAGATTGTGCTGCTGGACATCACGGCCACGCACGAGGGTCGCGCCACGCTGCTCGATACGGTGCGGCGCACGGCGCGCGAACTGTTTGTGCCCTTCTGCGTAGGCGGCGGCATCCGCTCGGCGCGCGATGCGGAGCAGGTCTTCGAGGCAGGTGCGGACAAGGTGAGCATCAACTCCGCGGCGCTAGCCGATCCAGAGCTGATCAGCGCCATCGGCGCAAGCTTTGGCGCGCAGGCGGTTGTTGTAGCAATCGATGCGCGGCGCGATCCGGCCGCCGGCGATCCGGTGCGCGAAGCGCAGGTCTTCGTGAGCGGCGGGCGCAAGCCGGCGGGGCGCCGGGTGGTGGAATGGGCGCGCGAGGCGGAGCAACGCGGCGCGGGCGAGATCCTTCTTACCTCGATGGATTGTGACGGCACGCGCAACGGCTTCGACTGCGATCTGACCGCGGCAGTGAGCGAGGCGGTGAGCATTCCCGTGATTGCGTCGGGTGGTGCGGGCACGGTGGCGCACTTTGCCGACGTATTCGCGCGCGGCAAGGCCGACGCGGCGCTGGCGGCGAGCATCTTTCATTTTGGGGTATCCAGCGCGCGCTCGCTCAAAGAGGAGCTCGCGCAATCCGGAGTTCCTGTGAGGCTTCCATGCTGATTCCTTCAATTGACCTGATGGGCGGGCGCATTGTGCAGCTTGAAAAAGGCGAGAAGCTGCGGCTGGCCTTCGACGATTTCGATTATTGGATCGAGCGCTTCGCGCGTTTTCCTTTGGTACAGCTTATTGACTTGGATGGAGCCATGCGCCAGGGCGAGAACTCAGCGCTGGTGGAGAAGATCGCGAAACGTTTGCCATGCCAGGTCGGCGGCGGCATCCACACCATTGAGCGCGCGCGGCAGGTGCTGGACTGCGGCGCCAAGCGCGTGATCATCGGCTCCGCGCTGTTCACTCCGCAGGGCACGGTAAACCTGGACTTTGCCACTTCGCTGGCCGATGCCGTTGGCGCGGAGCAGGTGGTGGCGGGTGTGGACACCAAGAACGGCAAGATCGCGGTGAAGGGCTGGAAGGCGGAGGTGAACCTGACGCCCGACGACGTGATTCCGCAGACCGAGGAGTACGTGGCCGCCTTCCTCTACACGCATGTGGACGGCGAAGGCATGATGCAGGGCTTTCCGATGAAGGTGGCGGAGCGGCTGCGCAAGCTGACCAACAAGCAGCTCATCGTGGCCGGCGGCATTCGCAGCCAGGCGGAGATCGACGAACTGGACCGCATGCGCGTGGACGCGGTGGCGGGGATGGCGGTGTATACGAACTCGCTGGCCGTGTAGGTCGCGCGAGGGTTGGCTCTCCCACCCTACGCACGATGAAACTGTGCGTAGGATGGGGCACCCGCAAGTTGGCGGATCGCCCATCTCTGACTTGCTGACTTGCTGAAAGAAAGAAGTTTCTCATGATTCGAGTGGCCTATCCTGCAAGCGTGTTGCCGGAGTTTCTGAGCGATTTCCCGGCCGAAGCCGAGCTGATTCCTGTTTCAGAAAAGATGGAGCACGAGGTGGAGGCGGAGGTCTGGATTCCGGACCCCTATGCCACCCGCGCCATGCGCACCTGGCCGAAGCTGCGCGGCGTGAAACTGGTGCTCTCGCTGATGGCGGGCACGGAGTGGATTCCAGGAACGGTGGGGCCGCACGTGACCATCTGCAATGCGCGCGGCGCGCACAGCGTGGCGACCGCGGAGTGGGTACTGACCGCGATCCTGGCCTCGTTGAAGCAGTTGCCGCTCTTCTTGGATATCCAGCGTTCGGAGAACTGGCGGCGGCGTCGCGAGGCGAGCGCGGCCTATGCTGTTGTGAGCGGCGATCAGCGGCCGCACCACCCCGACGTGATGCTGGAAGAGCTGACCGGCAAGACGGTCCTCATGGTAGGCCACGGCTCCATTGGCAAGGAGATCGAGCGCATGCTGGAGCCGTTCCGAGTGCAGATGGTACGGGTGGCGCGCAGCGCGCGGACGGAGCCAAAGGTGCATCCGGTGAGCGAGCTGACCAAACTGCTGCCGCGCGCGGATGTGGTGGTGCTGATTCTGCCGTATTCAGCGGAGACGCACTGGCTCATCGACAAGGCGCAGTTGGAGGCCATGCGGCAGGGCACGCTGCTGGTGAATGCCGCGCGTGGCGCGATCGTGAATACCGATGCGCTGGTGGAAGTGCTGCAACTGGGCCGCATTCGCGCAGCGTTGGACGTGACCGATCCCGAGCCGCTGCCCGAGGGGCATCCGCTGTGGAGCTGCCCGAATCTGCTGATTACCCCGCATGTGGCGGGCTCCAGCCCGGAGTTTGCGCCTCATGCACTGCGTGTGGCGGCTGGCGAGCTGCGCCGCTACCTCGCGGGCGAGCCGCTGCAGAACGTGGTTCAGGCGGGGGTCTAGGCACCTGCGGTGCGTCCAGGTGTTCCTACTTTTCCCCGGTCTCAGAATCGAGACCGGGGGACACTTGAATTGGATGGAAAGGTCGTAGTTCCCAGGTCCCCAGGAGGGGGGAGACACGGGGCATCCAGGCTAACTGGTCTGTTCGACAGAAGCCGGGGCGCGACGCCAGTCGCGCAGGCCCATGGCAGCGAGCACCACCAGGCCGGCATAGAGCAGCGCGGTGGGGCGCAGGTCCTTGTAGATGTACTCGCCTACATAGATGGCGTCGATCACGATCCAGGCCCACCAACTGGCGATGTGCTTGCGCGCCTGCCACCAGCTTGCGACCAGGCTGAAGCTGGTAAGAGCGGCGTCAAGATGGGGCAACGCGGCGTGCACGCGCACCATCACGCCGCCGAGGATGGCCGCACCGGCTACGCCGAAGCAAAGTCCAGCGAGCAACGCATTTTTGCTGAGCGGAACTACGCGTACATCGCCTTCCTCGACCACGCCCCGCCACCAGTGCCACCAGCCGTAGAGGGTAAAGCCGATGAAGAAGAGCTGCAGCAGGGCATCGGAGAAGAGGCGCGCCCGATAGAAGACGATGAGGTAGAGGATATCGGCGAGCAGCACTACCGGCCAGCAGATGAGCAGGCGCTTGGTGGTAAGCCAGATACCGAGCACCGTGACGACCATGCCGGCGATCTCGAGGCTATCGGAACCGAGGTAGTGCAGGACGGTGGCGATCACGAGCGCACTCCCCGGAAGTCCGGGCTGGTGCTGCGCGCTGCCCAGCGGCGAATCGCATCGAGCAGGGAAGCGCCGCGCGCGCAGCGGAACCATTCGGCGTGCCCCACAAGCCAACCGTCATAAGCCATGCGGGCCTTCTCTTCCGAGTGCAAGGGACCGAGAAAGTATTCGGATTCAGAGAGCGCGAATTCGGCGTGGCAGAGCGCGGTCATGGGCGCAAGGGCCGCGGCTTCGTGCGCGGAGAGCGGGCGCACGGAGTGGTAGCCGTCGAGCAGGGCTTCGAGGTCCTCGAGGTGCAGGGGAACCTCTTCGGGGCAGTCCGGGTGCTGCACCAGCGCGAGCCACTCCACGATGTTGCGCTCGATGGCATGGGCGAGATCGTGGACGGCGTTGGTGCGGTCGGCGAGACCAAAGTCGATGATCGCGGTAGCCTGCGCGTGCTCGGTGGCGGCGCTCCACAGCAGGTTGGAGCAGTGAAGATCGTTGTGCGTCCAGAGGGATTCGAGATGGGCAAGATGGGGACGCAACTCGTCATGGAAGCCGGCGAGCAGATCGAGAGCGCGGACGGCGCAGCGGCGGACACCGGTGTTGGTGTCGAGCAGAGGACGGGCGCGGAGATAGGTTTCCATGCCGGCGGCCGGATCATCCGCGGCGAAGATGCTGAAGCTGGCGACCAGCGGCTGCGGCTTGCGGGCCGCGGCGGAGAAGCTCTCCGAAATCAGATGCAGCGCGGCCAGCGCGGCGCCCGCGGCCCGCGCATGTGCGGCGCTGGTGAAGGGCTGCCAGGAGATGACGTCGGCGTAGAGATCGAGGCCCGGAGCGACGGAATGGACTTCGTAGGTCCAGTCGCCGGTCTCGATCGCGGTTTCGCCGCGGCTGTCGCGCAGCACGCGCGGGACGGAGACGCGGTGGGCGAGCAGGTGATCGAGGAAGCGGTGCTCTTCATGCAGGCCATCGCGGTCGCGTACCGATCGGTGGTGGCGCTTGACGAAGACGCTGCTGCGCTCGCCGCGCACCAGCGCGGCCGCGGAGAGCGGCCGGGGACTGGTCCAGGCGATCTCGAGGGGCTCGCCGAGAGAGGAAAATCCGGCGAGGAGCTGCCGCACTTCAGGCAGCGTGAGCGAAGGCCAGTCGGGCTCGACGAGGGTGCCGTCGAGCCCGTGGACCGTGGGTTGTGGTTGAGTGGTCACGTGGGTGTGAGTCGTGATTCTTGGTCCGTCAATAGCAGTGTATCGTTCACGCCGCTTAGAAGCGGTACTGGGCCGAGAGACGCACCAGCGCGGGGGCTCCCAGCCAGACGAAGGTATCGCCGTAGCTGGCCCCGGTGTCGGACCAGTACTTCTTGTCGGTGATGTTGGTGGAGTAAGCGCGGAAGGTGATGCGGCCCTGCTCGCCGCCGGGGGTGTAGCGCAGGCCGAGGTTGAAGAGGTTGTAGGAGGGCACGCTGACGCTGTCGTCGCGCATGGCGTACTTGAGGCTGGTGAAGCTCCAGCCGGGCATCAGGTAAAGGCCGGAAAAGCGGCGCAGCGAGACGTCCGCGAAGACCACGGAGTGAAAACGCGGCACATTGATGACCTGCTTGTTGTCGTAGGTGGGCGTGCCGGTGTTTTGCGAGATCGCGTGAATGCCGGCGACAGAGGCGTGCAGGCGCAGCCAGCTTGCGGCTTCGCCCTGCGCGTTCAGCTCCACGCCATCGTGGCTCTCACGGCCTTGCGAGACGAAGCACAGATCGCCGGGCGCGCCCGAGGGGCAAAAGCTGTTCGGACCGGGCAGCACCTGAGGATAGAAGAAAGGCGCGCGCATGAAGAAGTAATCGCCGGCGATCAGAATGCGCTGGCCGGGCTCGTACTTGGCACCGGCCTCGATCTGGCGGGTGTTGTAGGGCTCGAGGAACTGGCTGCCGTTATCCACCCACCACGGAGCCTGCGGGCCCAGTGAGAGCATGACGCCGTAGTTGGCGTAGAGGGTGAGCGTCTGGCGTGGGCTGAAGGTCACAGCGTACTGCGGCATCCAGACCGGCTTGTTGGTGAGGATGGGCGCGGCGGTAGGGTCGGTGGCCCAGGCCGAGTAGTTGTGATCGCGCAGCATGTCGTAACGGCCGCCGGCGATGAGCTGCACGCGGCCGGGGAGCTGCATGCGGTCCTGGAGAACCAGCGAGGCCTGGTGGCTGTTGACGTAGAGGCGCCGCGGCCCGGCCTTCTGCACCGGGTCTTCGATCGGGTACTCGATCATCGGCTTGTAGATGTTCTCGGCGCCCAGGTAGGTGTACACCGCGCCGTCCTGCACGATGCCGTCGGGCGAGTAGGGATTGGTGGCCGAGAAGAAGCCGGGCATCTGCACGTTGCGCTTGAAGATCTCGCCGCCGAAGGTGAGGACGTGGGTGACGGCCGCGGTCTTCACCTGGCCGTTCAGTATGGCCTCGGCTTCGGAGTCGGTGCGCAACTCGTTGGGATTGCGGTAGTCGTAGATGCCGTAGGTTCCGTCAGGGCAGAAGAAGTACGCCGGCGCATCCGGTGCATTCGGGCAGGTGGCGGCGTAGGTGGTGGGATCGATGGACGCGCCGTAGGCGTAGATGACGTTGTCCTGGATGAGCGAGTGGCTATAGCTGGTGGCGGCAAAGCCGGTCCAACGTGATGAGAGCGTGAAGTTGAAGCGGACGCCGGTGTTGTAGGTGTCGTAGGTGTCGGGCGGGGCCCAGGGCTGCTGGCCCAGCATGGTGGAGCGGAAGATGCGGTGGATATCGGGCAGGGTGGTGCCGCCCAGGAGTTGATAGCCGCTGCCATCGCCCTCGGTCTTGTGCTGGTACTCGAAGTTGCCGGCCAGCGTTGCCTTGGGCGAGATCTTCCAGTCCATCTCCGAGGCTCCGAGGGCGCGCCAGCCCTGGGTTCCGTTCATGTAGGTTTCAATGCGCTCGCCGGCCAGATTGAAGCGGGTGCCCACCTGGTGGCGGCTGCCGAAGAAGCGGCCGTAATCGAGAGCGCCGTAGGCGGTGCCGTACTGATCGGTGGAGAGCTCGAAGTCGCGGACGCTGGCCGGGGCCTTGGTGACGTAGTTGATGAGCCCTGCGCCGGAGGCGATGCCTTCTGTGACACCGGCCAGGCCATTCAGGATCTCAACGCGCTGCTTGTTTTCAAGTGGCACATCCTGTTCGCCGGCGATGGTCATGCCGTTGATCTGGAGTCCGGTGGCGAGATCGACGGGGAAGCCGCGGATCTGGTAATCGCCGTAGTAGCCCACGGGCACGTAATCGTCCTGCACCGAAGCGTCGTTCAGCACTACGTCGGAGAGCAGGCGGGCGACCTGGTTAGTCATCAGATCGCGGGTCATGATGGTGGCGGAGATGGGCGCGGTCTTGAGCGGCAGGCCGTCGAGGGTACCGACAGAGATCGACTGGGGAAGATAGTCGCTGCCGGTCGTTCCGCGGACCACGACCGTGGTGGTTACAGGAGCGGCGCCCTTCTGCGCTGTGGCGTTCGCCTTATGTTGGTTCGTTTGCGCGGCCGCGGGGAGGGCAAGGCAGAGACATGCAGCAACGGCGGCAAGCGCGCGCCGGGCCGGTATGGGACTTGCAGGGGTGAGCGTGACACTGGCATTTGCGAGCATACAACGGTCCTTTGTTCTTCCTGCTGAAACAAAGGAGCGCACGCAAATGGGAATGATGGCCGCTCGGATCAGGAAAACTTCCCACGCCGGTATTATCCGGATCGGGTTCGAGGGTATCTTCTCAGCCCCACGCCACGCGCGGAGCACCCCTGTTTCAACTCTACGATTGGAACATTTTCGCAGCTTCTTTGCAAATTAAGAGAGATGCTTCGGGCTGGTTTACGGGCGGTTGGTTCGTGGCCCTGCGCTTCCGAAGAGCGCCGGGGGCCTGCCCGCGAACGGCGCAGGTCTGGAGACCTGCGTGCCTGCCGGTCAGGAGACCGGCGTTCCTGCACGCCTGGAGACCTGCGTTCCTGCCGGTCAGGAGACCGGCGCTACTGCTCGTCGCGAGACCGGCGCTATCGAGTCCGGCGATGCGGGCGTTTTGTCCAACATCTGCTGCGGCACGAAGACGGAATGGGGATCGGTGTGAGTTGCCGGCGCATGCGGCTGCTGGGCGGCCAGGTCGGCAATGAGGGTTTTGTCCAGGACCTCGAACATGGCCTTCTGCGCGCGAGCCCAGACAGGATGCGCGGGGCACCACGATTTGCGATGGCAGGCGCGGCCGGGGTTCAGGCAGATGTTGAGCCGGATCGGCCCCTCCACGGCCTCGATGACCTCGCGCATGGTGGCGGCGTGGCCAAGTGGCGTGAGCACAAAGCCGCCGGCGTGGCCGCGGCGCGAGGCGATGAGGCCGGCATGCGCCAGGGCCTGGAGGACCTTGGACAGAAAGCTCTCCGGGGTTTCGGTGGCCCGCGCCAGCTCGGGTAGGGAATGGCGCGATCCCGGAACAGCGGCTGCGAGATGGATCATGACGCGCACGCCGTAATCGGCGGCGCGGGTGAGCTGCATAGAGGAAGCTGCTTCTTTCATGGCCGGTCCTTTGGAAGAGCGCCGCTGGGACACACAGCGCACAAAGGGCAGCCTATTGGATGGTGTCACATGCGTATGTGTCCGGCATCACAGACCTTGGGCTACCAGGAACTGTAGGTTTGGATTTCGAAAGCGAAATCGGAGACAAAAACTCCAATATCCTTCGCCATGTTCAGGGCTCTTTCGTCTGCGTCCCGCCCTGCCGCCTGAGTGCCGGCTGTGTCCGGTCCGCCGCTTCATCCGCAGTTTTGCATACGCTGGAGAACGAACGTCGATGCCAGTTTTTCCTGCTGTCGATCCGATCCCTTTGCCCGCGCCGGTATGGCTGCTCAAGCTGCTTGAGACGGTGACGCTGGCGCTGCACTTTGTGGCCGTGGAGATGTTGCTGGGCGGGCTTCTGATCGCGGCATTTCTGAGTTTTTTCCGTGGCTTCCCCCACGCCCTCGTCACCTCGCGCGCGCTGGCGCGGAGGCTCACCATCGTGATGACGTTTGTCATCAACCTTGGCGTGCCGCCGCTCTTGTTCGCGCAGGTTCTGTATGGCCGTGCTTTATACACCTCGAGCGTGCTCATCGGCCTTTACTGGATCGCGCTCGTCCCAACCCTGATGCTTACCTATTGGCTGTTGTACCGGTTTTCGGTGCGTCTGGAGGCCGGCAAGTCGGCGTGGTGGGTGGGGCTGCTGGCCTGGCTGGGCGCCGGCAGCGTGGCGCGCCTGCTCTCGACCAACATGACTCTGATGCTGCGTCCGGAAGCCTGGCACAGCATGTATGCCGCCTCGGCCATGGGGCAGTATCTTCCCACCGGCGATCCTACGTTGACCCCCCGCTGGCTGCTGATGCTGACCGGCGGAATCTTCATCGGCGGGCTATGGCTGATCTATCTGAGCGGCCGCAGCACGTTCACCGCAGAACAAAAGCAATTTGCAGCCCGGCTGGGCGGCAGCCTGACCGCTGTTTTTGGCGTCCTCTACTTGCTGGCCGGAATGTGGGCCATGCGCGTGCAGCCGCAGGCGGTAAAAGCCGGTCTGGCCGGGCATCCGCTCTATCGCTTTGCAGGCATGGCCGGCGAGGCCTGGCTGGCGGTTGTCGCGCTAGCGATCGTCATCGGTCTGATCGCCGGCGTCGGCAGGCTAGCGACGGCGTGGCTTTCCTGGACGGGCGTGCTGCTGGGGGTGCTGGTGGAGCTTGCCTTCACAGTGTGCCGCGATGGCGTGCGCGACCTGACCCTGCTGAGCAAGGGATTCAACGTGTGGGACCGGGTGGTGGTGACTAACTGGAGCGTCGTTGGCCTCTTCCTGGTGCTGTTCGTGGGCGGCGTGGGTGTCATCGGGTGGCTGGTATCGGTGGTAGCTCGCGCAGAGAAGGTGATGGAAGGGACCGCGTAGCAGGCTGCTGCGAAGCGTGATGCGGCTGCGAGGCATTCCCATCAGGGGCTAAGACCCATCCCTACAAAATCGGAACCGGCGCAGAGGTTCCCCAGCGTGGAGAAGTGGCAATGAGCCAAGGCACGATTATCGGGCCCATCGAAGAAAAGCAGCTTGAACCGGGCGAACCGCGTACACGCCGGTTCTTTCTGGCCGCGGCCGGCGTGGCGGGCTTCGGCTATGCCGCCGCGCTGGCTTATCCCATTTACCGCTATCTTGCTTCGCCGAACGAGATGGCGTTGGCCGAGGCGGCGGTGAAAGAGGTCACGCTGAAGGACGCGCAGAAGCTGCCGGCCGGCTCGGTGCTGATGTTCAAGTTCGGACCACGGCCGGCGATGTTGATTCACCACGCCAACGGGCAGTGGATTGCGATGACCGCGGTATGCACGCATCTGGGCTGTACGGTGCAATACGAGCCGGGGCCGGACCGCATTCACTGCGCCTGCCATGGCGGCGTGTACAACGCTTACACCGGCGCGAACGTGAGCGGCCCGCCGCCGCGGCCGCTGCAGCTCTTCAAAGTGGCGGTGACTCCGGCGGCAGTGGAAGTCAGCCGCGTGTGAGCACAATCCACGAACTACGATCCACGAATCACGAGCCACGACTCACGCACATGATCACAAAGACCATCTCGACGAACGTTTACGACTGGGTGGACGAGCGGCTGGGCATCTCCGGCCTGGCGGCCTTCGCGCGCAAGAAGACGGTGCCGGTGCATGCGCAGTCGTTCTGGTATTACTGGGGCGGCATCTCGCTGTTTCTTTTCCTGGTGCAGTGCTTCACGGGAGTGCTGCTGCTGGTGTACTACCGCCCGGGCGCCGATGCGTACGAGTCGGTTCGCCAGATCACCTTCGTCATGAAGTTTGGCTGGCTGATCCGCTCCGCGCATTCCTGGTCGGCGAATTTGATGATGTTCTCGATCCTGGTGCACATGTTCTCGGTCTTCTTCATGAAGGCCTACCGCAAGCCGCGCGAATTCGGCTGGTTGAGCGGCATGGTGCTGCTGGGGCTGGCGTCGGTCTTCGGCTTCTCCGGTTATTTGCTGCCGATGGACGAACTGAGCTACTTCGCCACCAAAGTGGGCCTGCAAATTCCCGCCGCGATTCCGCTGATCGGGCCCACCGTGGCGGCCCTGCTGCGGGGCGGCCCGGATGTGACCGAGTTTACGGTGCAGCGGTTCTTTGCGCTGCACGTGGTAGTGCTGCCGGCGTTGTTCGTGCCGCTGCTGGGCTTTCACCTGTGGCTGGTGCAGAAGCACGGCAACGCGGTGCCGCCCAGCGAGGAACTGAAGCCAGCCCGCGAGCGCAAGTCGATGCCGTTTATGCCGAATTTCCTGCGCAAGGACCTGGCCATGTGGATCATCGCGCTGAATATTTTGGCGCTGCTGGCCTCGGTGTTTCCGTGGCAACTGGGCAAAGCTTACGACTCTCTCTCTCCCGCGCCGCTCGGCATTCATCCGGAGTGGTACTTCATGAGCCCCTTCGAGATGCTCAAGCTGCTGGGTAAGGTGCTGCCCGGCGAAAGCGGCGAAATTGCCGGTCTGATGCTGTTCACGCTGGGCATCGCGCTGTGGATTCTGATTCCGTTCTACGACCCGGACAAGGAGTCAGGCCGGCGCGGGCGCAACGCGCATTACTTCGGCCTGCTGGCGGTGTTTGCGTTGCTGGCCACGACGGTTATTGGGTATTGGACGATTCGGTGAGGCAGGCTGCAGTGAACAGTGAGCAGTGATCAGTGAATAGTGGGCAGGGGTGGGAGTGGGAATGAAATCAGAAGCGGTTCGATCGTTTCGAGATCTCCAGGTCTGGCAGCGCGCCATGGAACTCACTGTCGCAATCTACCGCTTCACTCAGGATTTTCCGCGCGAGGAAGTTTACGGTCTTACGAGTCAACTCAGACGCTGCTCGGTTTCGATTCCGGGCAATATCGCTGAAGGGCAGGGGCGCCTCAATACACGTGAGTTCAAGCAATTCCTTGCCATCGCACGAGGATCGAATTGCGAACTGCAGACGCAATTGGAGATCACGAGCAGATTAGGACTTGGCGATCCGAATCTTCTGCGCCAGACAATGAGCCTTTCGCACGAGGTCGGCAAGATGATCTTTGTCCTTCTCAAATCGCTTCCTACTCCAATTCGCTGATCACTGTTCACTGATCACTGTTCACTGTCCACTTCGACTGGAGCACCGATGAACTACCCCTTCTGGTATGTGCCGTATCTGGGTTCGGGCTGGGTGATCGGCATTATCGCCATCTTTCATGTCATGATCTCGCAGTTCGCGGTGGGCGGCGGGCTGTATCTGCCGCTGGCCGAGCGCAAGGCGCTGCGCGAGGGGCGCGCCGACTGGATGAAGGAGCTGCGCGGCTATTCGCGTTTCTTTCTCATCGTCACCGGTGTTTTTGGAACCGTCTCCGGCGTGGGCATCTGGTTCTCGATCGGGCTCACCAACCCGGAGGCGACCAGCACGCTGATTCATAACTTCGTCTTCGGCTGGGCGATGGAGTGGGTCTTCTTTCTGATCGAGCTGAGCACGGTGGTGGTGTACTACTACACCTGGGACCGGATCGATCCCAAGCTGCACCTCAAAGTGGGATGGGCGTACGCAGGGGCGTCGGCCGCCACGCTGATCATCATCAACGGCATTCTCACCTTCATGCTGACGCCGGGCGATACCTGGCTGGCGGTGGCGGGCACCGGACAGGAGGCCAGCAAGTTCTGGAACGCGTTCTTCAATCCCACCTATTGGCCGAGCCTGTTTCTGCGCGCCTGCGTCTGCGCCTCGCTGGCCGGCATATGGGCGCTCATCAGCGCCAGCCGCATCGATACCGAGAAGCAGCCCGCGCTCAAGACCTCCATGGTGCGGTGGAGCATGAACTGGCTGGTGCCTTCGTTTGTGGCCATGCCGTTTCTGTTCGGATGGTTCCTGTACATGGTGCCGGCCACGCAGCGCATGCTGCTCACGTTGGGCATCGACACCATCGGCACGGGAACCTTCTCCACGGTCACGCGCATGGCGCTGCTCATCGTGATGACCTCGGCCACAATCATCGGCGTGGCCTATTATCTGGGCTATCGCAACCCAGTCGAGTTCAACACCTCGCACGCCATCGCGATCCTGATGCTGGCGCTGGTGGCGACCGCGGCCGGCGAGTACTCGCGCGAGATGCTGCGCAAGCCCTTCGTCATCGGGCGCTGGATGTATTCGAACGGGGTACGCGTGCCGGTGGCGCTGAAGATCGACGATCAGGGATATCTGGTGCGGTCGCCGTGGGTGTACGACGCAAGCTCGAGTTATTCGCGCGGCGAGGCCATCTTCCGCGGCGAGTGCGCATCGTGCCATACGCTGAACGGCTACCGGCCGCTGGTCAAGCTGCTGGCCGGGCGCGATGCGGCCAACATCGCGAACTTCATCACCATGCTGCACGAGCACAAGCCCGACTCGCCGTATTACCGCTTCATGCCGCCGATGGTGGGCACGCGCCAGGATGTTCAGGATCTGGCCAATTACCTGAACGCGCAGGTGAATCCGCCCAGGGCGGCGGGGAGCATCCTGACCGCGCACAAGTAAAGCTCGACTGCCCCAGGTCCCTGCGGGGGACCTGAGGCACCTACGATTGGCGCCCGCGCCCGAGTTCAGGCGGTTTCAGGCTGGTGGGTACCGCTGAGGGCGGTGGATTCCTGGAATACGGTGACGATGCGGCGGTCGATGCGGGTGCGGAGTTCGAAGCGGCTGGCGGCCGAGGTCACATAGAGCATCTGCAACTCGATGCCCGATCCCAGGTCGATGGGAGAGCTGGACGGGCGCAGCACCACGATAGGCGCGGCGCTGAGGTGGTGCAGGGCCTGGCCGTGGCCGGCGTGTTTCCATTCCTTTTCGGCTTGGCGCATGTTCTCCTCGGTTTCTTGGATGACCGCAGCCTCCACGCGGCGCGCCACGTCGCTCACATCCACACCCGCAGGCATGCTGGCCACGATCTCGTCCCACATCCACTGGCCGGCGGTGGAGAAGTTGAAGTACTGGCCGCGGATGGCAAAGCTGTTCATAAAGGTGGTGCGCCGGCCGGTGGGCTGGCCCTGGTTGGCTACCCCGCCCACTTCCAGCAGGGTGGTGCTCATCAGGCGGATGTCGACCACTTCGCCGCTGACGCCGTTGATCTCCACCCAGTCACCGATGTGGAAGCCGTTGCGGCCCATGATGGCGAACCAGCCGAGGAAGGCGACGATGTAATCCTGCAAAGCAAAGGTGAGGGCGGCGGTGGTGAGGCCGAGGATGGTGGGGGTCTCCTGCGGCGCACCGAAGATGACGAGCAGGATGAGGATGACGCCGACTGCCTGGATCCCGAGTTGCAGGATATGGCGCAGGGTGCGCATCTGGCGGCGATCGGGCGCGGGCTTATCCAGCACATGCCGCACCAGGGCATCCGAGAGGAAGGTGGCGACCAGGATGGCAAGGATGAGGGCCAGCGAATTGAGGATGAGATGCAGCACGATCTGATGCTGCAGATGGATCTGGGCTGACCACTTGGCATAGACGTTGGCGAGTTGCTGGTCGGTCTGGATGCGGTCGTCGTCGATGCTGAGGATCTCGCGGCCAAGGCTGCTGTTGGTGAGGGCGGCGACCTGGGTGCTGCTGGTGGAATCGGCGCTGGGGCCGGCGGTGGCGTCCAGGCGGGCTTCGAGAGCATCGTGCTGGGCGCTGATGGTGGCGACATCCTGAAGGGCTTCCTGGCGCGCCTGTTCCACCAGAGCGGCTCGCTGCCGCTGACTAAGCCAGGCGCGTATGCGCGAGGCCAGCGTGTGATTGGCGCTGACCGAGACCACGGCGAGCTTACCGCTTGCGACCTCGCTGTCGTACTTGTGCATGGACTGTTCATGCGCGGCAAGCTCCGCCTGGATGCGCACGCTTTCATCGCCGGAGGCACGTTCGAACTCGCGCTGCGCGTCGTTCAACTCGTCGCTGTCGAGGCCGAGCTGCGCCTTGGCCACTTGCAGCGCAGCGCTCTCCGGCAACGCGCTATCTTTGCCGGCGGATCTTCCTGCGGAGAGCTTGGCGACGCGCGCCTGGTCCTGCTGGCGAAGCTGCTGGAGCTGTGCGATGCGCTTTTGCAGCGCCAGCGCTCGGCTGGAGAGTTTTTTGTGCTCCGCGTCCAGGCGGGCCTGGCGCAGGGCCGCGGCGAAGGTCTGGTCCACCTCATGATCGGCGAGGCTCTCTGCCTGGTGCGCCAGTCGCTGCTCTTCGGCGCTCACCGCCATCGAGGCTAGCGTGTCGGCGGTCTGCCAGGGACGCGTGTCGACCAGAGAGGCTGCCATCCCTTGTCGCTGTTTTTTCAGGAAGGAGAGACCGGCCATGGCGTCGCGCGTGAGCCAGGAGAAGGCGATGCACGCGGCGAGCCCTGCCAGGAGCAGAACCAGAACCGTCAGCCGAGCCTTGCCGAAGATGTGAAGGGCGGCGCGTTTGGGGGGCGTCGCAGGGGAATTCGCCATAGGTCTATTTTGGCAGTTTCCGAAGCATTTCAGATGCCTTCTGCGGACGGGAAGCCGAGCCTGCCGGCGGCAGAAGGGTATGCAAGAAAGATACCCCGGGCGGGGCTTTTTGTTGCGCAGGAAGATGCGCATTCAGCAAACCAAGCGGGAGCAGGGATTTGCGCGCCTGGGGCTGCTGGCGCAAGAATGGGGCGGTGCAAGCGCGAATCCTGTTGGTGGTCGTAATTGCGGTGGCGTGCGTGTGTGGTTTCACGCCGGCGCAACGCTCTGCCCAGGCGGACGTTGCGCGCTCCGCGTATGTGGCGCCGGCAGAGCGTGTGGATATCAACCATGCCACAGTGGCCGAACTGATGAAGGTTCCGGGGATGACGCGGAGCTGGGCGGGGCGAATCGTGCGCTTCCGGCCGTACCGTACCAAGCAGGACCTGCTGGACCACGGAGTGGTGACCAGCGAAGTCTATGAGCGGATCAAGGCTTTCATCATCGCGCATCACTAGTTTCACCACGCGTGATTGCGCTCATGGATCTGCCACTTTGTGATCCGCCGCTTTCTTCGTAGCGCCGGCCTCCCAGCCGGCTGTCGCGTGTCAAGCTCCAGGGCGGAGCGGAGCTCTCAATGAACTCCTGCTTCGATCTCCTCGGGCGCTCCAGCGGGTGTGATCGCATCGTGCCGCAGCAGGCGGCTGAGGATCACGTACAGCACCGGGATAAAGATCAGGTTGAGCACGGTGGAGAGCAGCATGCCGCCCACAATGGTGGTGCCGACCGACTGGCGTCCGATGGAACCTGCGCCGGTGGCGAAGACCAGCGGCAGCACGCCCATGATGAAGGCGAAGGAGGTCATGAGGATGGGGCGCAGGCGCAGCTCCGCCGCCTCGATGGCAGCTTCGGCAATGCTGCGGCCTTTGTGCCGCAACTGCTCGGCGAACTCGACAATCAGGATCGAGTTTTTGGCAGAGAGGCCGATCAGCATGACCAGGCCGATCTGGCAGTACACATCGTTGGCGAGCCCGCGCCACCACACCAGGCTGAGTGCGCCCAAAACAGCCATGGGCACAGCCAGCAGGATGATGAAGGGCAGCGCAAAGCTCTCGTACTGTGCGGAGAGGGTGAGATAGACGACCAGGATGCCCAGGCCGAAGATGATGACTGCCTTGCCGGCGGACTCCAGTTCGTCGAGGGTGAGGCCGGTCCACTGGTAGGACATGCCGCGCATCATGTGCTGGCTGGCCAACTGATCCATCGCGGCGAGGGCCTGTCCGGAGCTGTAGCCAGGGGCGGCTGAGCCGTCGATCTCAACGGCGCGGAAGAGGTTGTAGTGCTCGATAACGGGGGGGCCGGCACTCTGGGCGACGGTGACCAGGTTATCGAGAGGAACCATCTGGCCGGTGTTGGAGCGGACATAAAAGCTGTGCAAGTCGCTGGCGCGCATGCGGAAGGGCTGATCGGCCTGTACGAAGACACGGTACACACGATTGTTGAAATCGAAGTCGTTGACGTACTCCGAGCCCATGAACACGTTGATGGTGCTGGCGATCTGCGAGATGGGTACGCCCATGGCCTGCGCCTTCTGGCGATCGATGGTGACCAGTTCCTGAGGATTATTGGCGGAGAAGGTGGTGAGGAGGCCGGTGAGCGCCTTGTCGGCGTGGCTGGCGTTCACAATGTTGTGGGCCACGCGATCCAGGTCGCTCAGGGAAGCGCCGCCCTGATCCTGGAGCATGAACTGGAAGCCGCCCAGACTGCCTACGCCTTGCACCGCCGGCGGCGGGAAGGCGGCGAGCAGGCCGCCGTTGGGCATGAACATCAGTTGCTGAAGCTTGGGCGAGATCTCGGCCAGGATCTTTGCCGTGCTTTCGGATTTGCCGGGCAGCCCCAGGCCCATCTTGGTGCTGACGTACATCATGCCCTGGTCGGAGGAGCTGCCGTTCCTGCTGAAGCCGATGATGGAAAAGAGGCCGGCGACATTGGGATTGGCTGCGATAATGGCGGCGCCGCGGTCGGCCAGCGCGGAGGTGTAGGAGAGCGAAGAGCCCGGGGGTGCCTGCACCAGCACCATGAAGTAGCCTTGGTCTTCTTGCGGGATGAAGCCGGTGGGCACGCGATTGTACATCCAGACAGTGGTGGCCAGGCCGGCAAAGAAGATCAGCAGTAGGAGATAGCGAAGCTTGAGGACCTCGTGAATGACGCGGGCGTAGGTGCTGGCCAGCCAGGTAATGAAGTTGTCGGCGCCATGAATGAAGCCGGCAAAGGCACGCGAGACGAGCCGGATATGCAGAAAGTCGAGTTGGTGGGGGCGGTGCTCTTCGCCGCGCAGAAACAAGGCGGAAAGCGCCGGCGACAGCGTGAGGGCATTGAAGGCCGAGATGGCGATCGAGAAGGCGATGGTCAGCGAGAACTGGCGGTAGAGGATGCCGGTGGTGCCGGGAAAGAAGGAAACGGGCACAAACACCGCGATCAGCACCAGCGAAGTGGCGATCACGGCGCTGGTGACCTCGCGCATGGCCCGCGAGGTGGCCAGGTGCGGATCGGAGTGCTCCATGTGGATGTGGCGCTGCACGTTTTCGATCACCACAATGGCGTCATCGACCACCAGGCCGGTAGCCAGCACGATGCCAAAGAGGGTGAGCGAGTTGATGGAGAATCCGAAGATCTTGATGAAGGCGAAGGTGCCCACCAGCGAAACCGGGATGGTGACTGCGGGGATAATGGTGGCGCGCCAGTCGAGCAGGAACAGGAAGATGACGCCAATGACGATGCCGATGGCTTCGCCAAGGGTGATGAGCACTTCGCGAATCGACTCATACACCGCGGTGGTGTCGTCGAAGGCAATGGCATAGTGCAGCCCCGGAGGGAAGCTCTTGGCCAGCTCGGCCAGCGCTGCCTTGGCGTTGCGGTCCACCTCGAGGGCATTGGCGTCAGGAAGCTGCTCCACGCCAAAGCCTACGGCCGCATGTCCTGAGTATTTCAGGACGGAGCTGTAGTCTTCGGCGCCCAGATCGGCGCGGCCCACGTCTTTGAGCAGCACCAGACCGTTGGGAGAGTTCTTGATCACCAGGTTGTCGAACTCCGCGGGTGTGGTGAGCCGCCCGCTCACCCGCACGGGAATCTGAAAGGCCTGGCTGCTGGGCGCAGGCGGCCCGCCGATCTGGCCGGCGGGGATTTCGATGTTCTGCTGCTGGAGCGCAGTCACTACGTCGGAGGCGGTAAGATTGCGCGCCGCCAGCTTTTGCGGATCGAGCCAGACGCGCATGGCATACTTGCGCTCGCCGAAGATCATTACGTCTGCCACGCCGGGCACGCGCTTCAGTGCATCTTTGACGTAGACGTCAATGTAGTTGGAGATGAACTCGTTGGAGTAACGGCCGTTGGTGCTGTAGAAACCGGCGCCGAAGACAAAGTTGAAGTTGGACTTGACGACGTCGATGCCGGTGGAGACCACTTCGCCGGGCAGCTCGCCCTCGGCGGAGGCGATGCGATTCTGCACATCGACCGCTGCCGTGTCGAGGTCGTAGCCGGTAGCAAAGGTGATGGTGATCTGACTGACGCCGCTGGCGGTGCTGGCGGAGTCCAGGTAGCGCATGCCCTCGACGCCGTTAATGGCCTCTTCGAGAGGAATGGTGACGGCCTTCTCCACCGTCTCCGCGTCTGCGCCGAAGTAGGTGGCCGAGACCATGACGGTTGGCGGCGCCAGGGTGGGGTACATGGCCACCGGCAGCGTGGGGATGCACACCGCGCCGGCAAGGATGATCAACAGCGCGCAGACTGTCGCGAATACGGGCCGCCGGATAAAGAAATCAACAAACACGGAACTCTCCCTCTTCCCCGCCGGGGCGCGGTGCGCCTAGCGCCCAGCCGGGCCGCCCAGAGGCATGACCGGCATATTGTTGACCAGGAACTGCGTGGCCGAGACGATGACGCGATCCCCGGTGCTGAGGCCTGAGGAGACGGAGGACGCGTTGCCCACGGTCTCGCCGAGGGTGACCGGCAGCTCGCGCGCGATGAAGTGCCCGTTCTGCGGCTGGGCCACAAACACAAAGCTCTGCGAGCCCTGGCGGGTGATGGCCAGCACCGGAACTACCGGCATCGGCTTGGTACTCCAGATCACGAGCGCCTTCACCATCTGCGCGTTGCGCAGGATGTCGGGGGTGGCATGCACGGGCGCTTTCACCAGGATGGCCTGAAGATTCGGATCCACCTGCGGCGAGATGAAATCGATGCGGGTGTGCTCGAGCACCTTGCCGGAGTTGTCGGCAATGTCTACGGGCAGGCCCATGCGAATCTGGGCCGCATGCTCGGCGGGAACATAAATGTAGGCTTCGAGGTCCTGGTTTGCGTCCACCGTGGTGAGCATGGTGGAGGTGGTTACGTAGTCCCCGACATGCACCGGGACGTCGCCCACGATGCCGTCAAACGGGGCGCGCACGGTGTAGTAGCCCAGCAACTGCTGCTGGGTGCGCACGTTCTCTTCCGAGGCCTCGTAGTCAGCCTTGGCGTTCTGGTAGGCCTGCTGCTCGGTTTCGAAGGCATCGCGGCTGGTAATGCCGGCCGCAAAGAGCTTGCGCTGGCGATCGAGCTCGGTGACGTTGAAGTTATAGAGGGCTTTCTTCTGGCGGGCGGTGGCCTGCAGCGCAGAGACGGCGGCCTGCTGCTGGCTGGCGTCGATCTGCATCAGCACCTGCCCGGCTTTGACGTTCTGGCCGGAGTGGACATCGATGGCGGTCAGGTTGCCGCTCACCTGCGGCTGGATGGTGGCCGAGCGCCGTGACTTGATGGTGGAGACGTATGCGCTGCTCTGGGCCACCGGCTGCATGTTCACCGTCACGGTTTGCACCGGCATGGCCTGCATTCCGCCGGCGTGGGCCGGTTCCGCCTTCTTTTGCTGGCAGCCGGCGAGCACCAGGCCCACCGCTGCCAGGCAACCCGCTTGGGCGGCCAGACGACCCGTCCGGAAGCTACGACGAAGTATGAATTCGATCACTGCGCTCTTCCTTTATGTGCGGCTCCGGCAGGGCCGGGATGAATCGATGAAGCAGGGCGGCGGCTTGGCAACATCGACTTGCGCTCGCTACTGCCCGCTGCGGGCAGAGCGTAACGCACACGTCAACCTTGCAGTCTCAACCGCACTTTTATGAGACGCAAAGAGCATCGCCGTGGACGCAAAAAGACGCACCGCGCCGCGTAAGAACGCCGATTCGCCGAATTGTCGGCCATGCTCCAAAGGATAGCTTATGGGGCCGCGTCTGGAGGGGCGCAGGCCACGGCCCCGACCGGGAGGCGAGCCCATGACCGCGTCTCTGGATGCGGCAGGGGAGGCCCGCAGCCGAGGCTGCAGCGTTGGAGCGGTGCGGATTCTGCAGTTTTGACAGGGTTTTGGAGGAATTGATAGGCTGGAGGAGGGCGCATTGCGGCACCCCGTGCCGTAGACTGCCCACCCAAGCGTCCCCGTCGTCTAGCCCGGCCTAGGACACCGCCCTTTCACGGCGATAACACGGGTTCAAATCCCGTCGGGGACGCCAACAAAACAAAAGGCTTACAAGAAAATCTCCAATTTGATTGCCGTCCGATAACGTCCAATAAGACGGCGCTCATTCCGAATTCCCCTTTTTCGGCTCA
>DAIDLI010000058.1 GCA_027449545.1 Acidobacteriaceae bacterium
CGACCCACAAACCACGAGCCCCGCTATCCCCCTGTGCAAAACTCCTGTCTCCGCCGCCCCGACTCGGCCCCGTGTTCCTGCATCTAAAATGGAATCATGACTCCACCATTGGCTTCCCGCCGACGCTCAAAGACCCCTCCGCCCGGCGAAACCGGCCAGGAGGCGCTCTATCTGCGCTCTCTCAGCGACCGCCAGGTCATTGTCTCCATCAAGCTGCGCGACGGCGACACCGTCCGCGGCTGGATTGAATACTTCGACGACGCGATGCTGCGCCTGACCCGCGAAGGCCATCCCAACCTGTTTATCTACAAGAATCAGATCCGCAGCATCAGCGAGGTGGGCCGCCGTTCCATGCTTCGCACCGGGGCTCGCACCGGCCGTGAGGCGATCTCGTGAGTCATTCAGTCGAACCGGCTGCCGCGCTCGATCCGGCCCTGGTTCCAAAAGCTTCAGAGATCGCACGCGAAGCCGGAGCACGCCTCCGGGAGTTCTACGCCCAGGGCGTCGAGACGGAGTACAAGGGTGACGTGGACCTGGTGACGGTCGCCGACCGCACGGTGGAGAAGCTGATCCGCGGCCGCCTCGCCGAGGCCTTTCCCGCGCACGGAGTCTACGGGGAAGAGGGCACGCGCGACCGCATGGAAGGCGAGTATCGCTGGTACGTCGATCCCCTGGACGGCACCACCAACTTCGCCCATGGATTTCCGCAGTTCTGCGTTTCCATGGGACTGGATCACCGTCCCGCCGGCCTTGCCGCGGACGGCGATGGGCCGCTGGCGGCAGGCGTGATCTACGACCCGCTCCGCGACGAGCTGTTCACGGCCCAGCGCGGGCAGGGCGCATACCTCAACGGGAAAAGGATTCATGCCTCGCGCTGCGCGCATCTGGCTGAAGCCCTGCTGGCCACCGGCTTCCCGAGCCGCAAGCGCCATGCCAGCCCGAACATTCATTTCTACCAGGAGTTCACGCTGCGCTCCCACGGCGTCCGCCGCGCCGGCTCTGCCGCGCTCGACCTGGCCTACGTGGCCTGCGGCCGGCTGGAGGGTTTCTGGGAGTTCAACCTGAACCCCTGGGACACGGCCGCCGGATTGCTGCTGATCGACGAGGCCGGAGGCCGCAGCACGGACTTTTCCGGCAATCCCTACCGCCTGGACAGCCGCGAGGTGCTGGCCTCGAACGGCCTCATTCACGACGAGTTGCTTCGGCTCTTCGAGGACATGTTCGCAGGCCGCGACCTGGAGCCGATTCCCACGCCCCAGGAGTACGCGCGCCAGCGCGCCGAACGCCTGCGCAATGGGAAGTAACCGGATCCTCTGTTCTCGCGCCCGAAGGGACGGCGCACGCGGCTCCTCAAGAGAGTCCTGTGCCCGTCCCTCGAGGCGTCCGTCGCGTGGTCCGCGAGGCCGGCGCTCCCGCCTGGCGGTACATCTCTCCCCGTAATTTCGGCGAGCAGCCTCTTTTCCCGCATCCCAAAACACATCCACATTCACCGCAGACTTCCCCCCCGGCTCGTGTGCTACCATCGGCATCGAGAGATCACCCTGGAGAAAATCCCAAGATGGCGTATGTAATTGCAGAACCCTGTATCGGCACCAAGGACACCGCCTGCGTAGACGCGTGCCCCGTCGATTGCATTCACCCCAAGAAGGACGAAGACGGCTTCGGCGAGACGGATCAGCTCTTCATCGATCCGGTCGAGTGCATTGACTGCGGCGCCTGCGTCCCTGCCTGCCCGGTTTCGGCCATCTTCGCGATGGACGATCTGCCGGAGAAGTGGGCGCACTTCGCCCAGAAGAATGCCGACCACTACGGCCGTTAAAGCGTAGTTCGCAGCCTGACCCGACGCGCCCGCACAGCACCGACTGTGTGGGCGCGTTCGTGTGTCTGCGGCTGGCTGCCGGCTCCGGCGGCGGATGCCTTCGTCTGTGCGCCCGGGGAGCTGCATCCGGGCGTTTTGCTTTTAGCTGGCGGCCCTGGCCAGGGATTTCGGTACAATTCAGCACGAGTTTCCGCGCGCCCCAAAGCGTGGCAGAAGGAGAACGATGGATTCCGAAAACCGGCAGGCCGATGAACCGATGGTGCAGACGGGCGGCGAGGAGAAGCCTCTCGGGACCGGGCAACCGGCCGAGTTCGACCCGGGTGCGATGCCGCCCCCGGGCGGTCGTGGTCCAAGCTGGATCTTCCTGGGCCCGGAGGGGTTGCGCGCCGGCTGGTCGGTGCTGCTCTTCGTCGTGCTCATGGGACTGTTCGCATTCCTGATCGGCAGCGTGCTCGCGGCCGCCCACCTGATCGGTCATAAGCCAGCGTTTACGCCGCAGTTCATGTTCTTCAACGAACTGGACCAGCTTGTGGCGCTGGTGGCCGCTGCCTCCATCATGGCCTTCATCGAGCGGCGGCGGCTCTGGGACTACAACCTGACCGGCGCGCGCAGGACGCGGCATTTCTTCTCCGGGCTGGCGGTCGGCTTCGCGGCCCTGTCGCTGCTGGTGGGCGAGATGGCAGCGGGACATTGGCTGCACTTTAACGGAGTGGAGCTCAGCGGGATCGAGATTCTGCGCTGGGGTGCCTTCTGGGGATTGCTGTTCCTCATGGTCGGATGCGTGGAGGAAGGCACCTTTCGCTGCTATCTGCAATCCACCCTCACCCGTGGCCTGAACTTCTGGTGGGCGTTCGGGATTCTGGCGGTGGCCTGCGGACTGACGGCGATGCGCGTGAAGGGCGAGGGCGTGTGGGGCGCCTACGCCATTGCGCTGATCGGCCTGGTTCCCTGCTTCCTCCTCCACCAGAAGGCTGCCCGGCACAGCGGCTTCTGGCAGGCGGCGTGGGTGACCTCGGCGCTCTTCGGCCTGGCGCACACCGGCAACGGCGGAGAGAACTGGATCGGCATCTTCGCCGCGGGGGCGATCGGATTCGTGTTCTGCGTCAGCATCCGCGTAACCGGATCGGCGTGGTGGGCCATTGGCACGCACGCCGGCTGGGATTGGGCGGAGACCTACTTCTACGGCACGCCCGACAGCGGCCTGGTAGCCAAGGGACATCTGCTGAACACGGCTCCGGTGGGCAACGCGCTATGGAGCGGCGGCAGCGATGGGCCGGAGGGAAGTCTGTTGATCCTGGGCATCCTGGTGCTGCTGCTGGTGTGGCTGCTGGCGGTGTACGGCAGAAGCCGCGATGCCGCGGCCTAGTGGGCGATCTGCGGATCGGCGGTATTCTGAAGCTGATCCATGGCCCAAGACGATTCCACTCGAACAACGGGAAAGAGCAGTGCAGCCATGAAACGCTCCAGCGGCCGCACTGCGCGCGCGCGAACCGTCGTGCGCATCGCCGCGGCGGTAGGCGGCATCTTCGCGATTCTGATCGCCGCCTTTGTGCTGTGGCTGTGCGAGGCCGAGCGCGAGGCGCTGCCCCGTATGGACGGAACGCTGCGCGCCGACGGGCTTTCCGCGCCGGTGACGGTGGAGCGCGATGCCCACGGCACGCCGCACATCACCGCGGCTACGCAGGATGATCTCTTCTTCGCGCAGGGCTTCGTGACCGCGCAGGACCGGCTCTGGCAGATGGATATGTTCCGGCGCAACTCCAATGGAACCCTGGCCGAGGTGCTGGGGCGGTCGATGCTGCGGCACGACCGCATGCAGCGCATCCTGGGAATTCGCAGGACGGCGGAGCGGATCTACGCCAGCCTCTCCCCGGATGACCGCCGGCGCATGGGCGACTACGCGCGCGGCGTGAACGCGTTCATCGCCCAGGCCGAGGCTGCGGGGCGGCTGCCCGCGGAGTTCAAGCTGTTGCTGTACAAGCCGCGGCCCTGGACAGGCGCGGACTCCGTGAGCGTGGGGCTGATGGAAGTGCAGGAGCTGGACATGCACGCGGCCACCAAGCTCGACCGCTGGTACATCCGAGCAAAGCTCAACGACCCCAGGCTGGAGGGGGATCTGTATCCGGTGGGCTCGTGGCGCGATCATCCGCCCACCGGGGTGGATCTGGATCTCAGCGTGCCACATCCCGAGCCGCTGGAAGAGGACAATGAGGACAGCGACACCGCGGAGGGACTGCATGCGCCCGCGCCGGGTGGCGTCTCCCAGGTCGCGGAATCGAGACCAGGGACGTCCGGCGTTCATCTTGATGCGGCAGGGATGCTGGCGCTGGGCCGGGCGCTGTGCGAAGGCTGCACCGAGGGCTCCAACGAGTGGGTTGTAGCCGGCAGCCGCACGGCCAGCGGCAAGCCGCTGCTCTCGAACGATATGCACATCCGGCTGACGGAGCCGAATATCTGGTACATGGCGGCGCTGCGGGCCCCGGGCTTCGACGCAGCCGGCGTGACGCTGCCGGGCGTGCCCTACATCATCGCCGGACACAACGAGCACGTCGCCTGGGGCTACACCGACCTGATGGCCGACGTGCAGGACCTCTACTGGGAGCAACTGGACGGCAAGGGCAACTATCGCGGCATCGATGGCCAGTGGCATCCGCTGCGCATCGATCGCGAGACCATCCACGTGCGCTTTGGCAAGGACGTTACCGTGAATGTGGCGACGACCGATCACGGCCCGCTGGTGAATTCCATCGTCGGCGAGCCGCGGCCGCTGGCCCTCAAGTGGAACCTCTACGATCCGGCGCTGCACACGATTCCGCTCTACGCCATGAACACCGCCGCCAACTGGGCGCAGTTTTCGACCGCGCTCCAGGACTGGTGCTGGCCGGCGCAGAATCTCGTCTACAGTGACGACCAGGGCCACATCGCCTATCACGCCATCGGCAAACTGCCGCTGCGGCCCGCAGGGCTCATGGGCGTGCCGATCGCCGACAACGCGCATGAGTGGCAGGGCTCCATGCCCTTCGACGCTGTGCCGAATGCCTTCGATCCGCCTTCTGGATTTCTGGCCACGGCGAACTCCCGCGTCACAACCGACAAGTCGCCCTATCCGCTAACGCTGGAGTGGATCGACCCTTACCGCATCGAGCGCATCTACAAGCTGCTGGACGGCCGCGGCGGGCTCACCCCGCGCGACATGCTGGCCACCCAGACCGACATCTACAGCGAGCTGGACCAGGAGATGGGGCACCGGTTCGCTTACGCGATCGACAACACCCCGGGCGCGGATGCGCGGTTGCGCGCGGCCGCCGACCTGCTGCGTAGCTGGGACGGCCGGCTGACCGTGAACTCGGCGGCAGCCTCGGTGGTGGACCAGGCACGCTCGGCGCTGTGGCCGCTGATCCTGAAGCCGAAGCTCGGCCCGCTGTGGAGGGAGTACCACTGGGGCGAGAAGCAGTTTGCCGAAGAAGAGATCGTGATGGACCAGAAGACGGCGTGGCTGCCGCCGGGTTACAAGGACTGGAACGCATTGCTGACGGAAGCGGTGCGCCAGGGCATGAAGAACGGCCACGCTCCCACCGATGTGCCCAACTGGCACTACGGCGACTGGCACATCATCGACATCGAGCACCCGCTGGCGGCGTTTCTGCCCCTCATCGGGCGCTTTGCCGGAACCGGGCCGCAGCCGGCCAGCGGCGACACCACAACGGTGAAGCAGATCAGCCCGTTCGTCGGCCCCTCGCAGCGCTTCACCATGGACTGGAGCAATGTGGACGGCTCGACAGAAAACATCGTGCTGGGCGAGAGCAGCGATCCGCTCAGCCCGTATTACCGCGACCAGTGGAAGGCGTGGTACGGCGGCGCCACCTTTGCCCTGCCCTTTTCGCCAGCGGCCGTAGCGCGGCAAACCACGCACACGCTGCGCCTGGAACCGTAAGAGCAGGGAGAAAGGCAACGAGGGAACGAGGGAACAAAGGGGCGGTCGAAGCCGGAAACAGGTGGGAGCCTGGGCAGGGAAAAGCTTCGCTGCTCAAGTATGATGAACACGATGGCCGTCAATGTGAAGTCCCTGATTCATGAGGGCGCGGAGCTTACCGACCGCGCGCTCGAAGCGCTGATTCCAACGGCGGAGACCGTTCCTGCTTCGATTCACGGCGCCATGCGCCACTCGGTGTTTGCCGGGGGTAAGCGGCTGCGGCCGGTGCTGGCCATGCAGGCCGGCGTCACGATTGCCGGCTCGGTGCCCCGCGGCATCGAGCGGCTGGGCGCCGCGATCGAGATGCTGCACACCTACTCGCTCATCCATGACGACCTGCCCGCGCTCGACAACGACGACCTGCGCCGCGGTAAGCCAACCTGCCACGTGGCCTTCGGTGAAGCGATTGCGATTCTGGCAGGCGATGCGTTGCAGACGCGTGCCTTCGAGGTGCTGGCCGGCCTGGAGTGCCCGCCGGCGGCAACCGTGCAGATTATCGGGCTGATCGCGAACGCGGTGGGCACCGTCGAGGGCATGATCGGCGGCCAAGTGCTGGATATCGAAAGCGAGCACCTGAAGCCGACACCTGAGCTGGTGGAGGCGATTCATCGTGCCAAGACCGGCGCGCTGATCCGCGTGAGCGTAGTGGCGGGCGGCGTGTACGCTGGGGCAACCGCGGAAGATGTCGCCCGCCTGGACCTCTTCGGACGCAAAGCGGGACTGGCCTTCCAGATCGTCGACGATGTGCTGGACATGACCGCCGACTCCGCGCAGCTCGGCAAAACGGCGGGCAAGGACCTGGCCACCGAGAAGGCCACCTGGCCGGCGGTGTACGGCATCGAACAGAGCCGCCGCGACGCCGCGCAGCTCATCGACGAGGCCTTTACCGCGCTGGAGCCCTACGGCGGCCGCGCCGAGGGGCTGAAGGCGGTGGCGGGCTTCCTGGTCGAACGGCAAAACTAACGATCGCGACCGAGCACATGGGCAGGGTGCGACGCAATGCGATCTTTTTAACAACTTCACACTAGAAAACAATGCTGGCCGAATCCGACATCCTGAACGCGCTGCGCGACTGCTTCGATCCCGAGGTCAAGCTGAACATCGTGGACCTGGGGCTGATCTATGCGGTCGAGACCGCGCCCGACCCGAACTCCACACCCAAATGGCCGCGGCAGACGGTGAAGGTGCGCATGACGCTGACCACGCAGCAATGCCCGGCCAGCGGACTCATCCTCGAGCAGGTGCACAACCGGCTGGCGGGGATTCCCGCAATCAGCAAGGTGGAAGTGGAGCTGGTGTGGGAGCCCAAGTGGACGCCCCACCGCATCAGCGCGGCGGGACGTCAGCAGTTGGGTATCTGAAGAGAGACAGCGAATCGGCCTGCGCGGCGCGCACAAGCAGGTGAGGGAGCTAACGCGACCAGATGGTGCGCAGCCGCTCGCCCTGGACGGAGAGCTCGTCCACCGCCCCCTGCACGCGTTGCAGAATCCCATGCACCTCTTCGAGGTAGCTGGGCAGTTGCGTCCACAGGGTGCGCACCGAGTCCTGCTGGTCGAGCACCACCAGGGCGGTACCGGCGGCGGCGGCAATCAGGCCGGCGCGGCGTTTGCCCCCCATCAGCAACACTCCGCCAAGCGCCAGCGACCCGGCGGCGGCGACCCTCAGCCAGAACATGGAATCGGACGGATGCGAAGCCGCGGGAGAGTTCTCAGATTCGTTTCCGGATGCAGCAAGCGGCACAACCACCATGATGATGACTCCTTCCCTCCCGAGAAGAGCTCAACCCGCGGAGGAACGTGTGTAGGATGATGCTCCGGGACGCCGGAGAATGCTCCGGATGCCGGACGATGTTCGAACCGAGACAACCAACGCTGACTCCGAACGAGCGGCCGGCGAACACCGGTACTTCGCTATTGGATGCGATTCCTCAATCCAGGTCAAACTCGCGCAGCGGCTTGGTATCGGGGGCATCCTTGGCCTTGCGCAGGGCCTCGGCAAATTTCTTTTCGAGCAGGTCGGCCTTGTTCTTTTCTGCATCGAGCGACTGGCGGAAGATGGATTCCTTGCGCTCGTCGTGCTCGCGCATGGCCTTGGCCGCGGTCTCCAGGTCCTCGAAGGTGCGTTTGCGCGGAGCCGGGGTGTGGCTGACGACCAGGCCCGTGGAAGCATCGATGCGGAGCATGGCCCCGCAGTCGGGACAGGCCACTTCAAACGTCTTTTCTTTGGAGCGCGCCATAACAACAGCATTGTAGGCGTTCGGGGGCAGGAATGCATCCCCGGCGGATTTGACATGCCGCGCCCGCCCCGCCAAAGATGCCAGTAAGTCAAAAAACCATTCTGGCGAAGGAGATCCAATTGGCAAAGCTGGGATTTGTGGGGCTGGGCATCATGGGCCGGCCGATGATGAAGAACCTGCTCAAGGCGGGGCATACGGTGGTGGCGTACACGCGGACCGCGGCGGTTCTCGACGGCTGCGTAGCGGACGGGGCCGAGCGCGGCGCCTCCAACCAGGACGTAGGCGCGCGCGCTGATGTCCTCTTCACCATGCTGCCCGACGGGCCGGAGGTGGAGGCCGTGGTGCTGGGCCCGGGTGGAATCCTGGAGGGCGCCAAGCCGGGCGCCGCCATTGTGGACATGAGCTCCATCAACCCGCTGGTGTCGCAGAAGATCGGCAAAGCCTGCGCAGCCAAGGGCGTGGACTTTCTGGATGCGCCGGTCAGCGGCGGCGAGCCCAAGGCCATCGACGGCTCTCTGGCCATCATGGTCGGCGGCAGCCAAGCGGCGTTCGCCCGCGTGGAGCCGCTGCTCAAGTGCATGGGCGCCAGCGTGACCCTGACCGGCCCGGTGGGCGCGGGCAACACCACCAAACTCGCCAACCAGATCATGGTGGCCTGTAACATCGCCGCCATGGGCGAGGCGCTCACCCTGGCTACGCGCTGCGGCCTCGATCCCGAGGTGGTGGTCAACGCCGTGAAGGGCGGCCTGGCGGGCAGCGCCGTGCTCAACGCCAAGGGACCCATGCTGATCGCGCGCAACTTCAGGCCCGGCTTCAGGATCCGCCTGCACCAGAAGGACCTGCGCAACGCCCTGCAAACCGCGGAAGCCACTCACGTTGCGCTGCCGCTGACGGCGGCGGTGCAGCAGATGATCTCCGCCCTGATGGCAAGTGGCAAGGGCGATCTCGACCACTCGGCGATCGCCACGGTGGTCGAGGAGCTGTCCCACGTCGAGGTCAAGCGGTAAACAGCCTAGCTGCAAAACTCCGCAATCGCCGCCACCACAGCTTGCTGCTCCTCTTCCCGGATCTCCGGGAAGATGGGCAGGGCCAGCACCTCGCGGGCAGCGCGCTCGGCTTCGGGAAAATCCCCTTCCCGGTAGCCCAGGTGCCGAAGCGCGTCCTGCATGTGCAAGGGAACCGGGTAATAGACCTCCGAACCGATCTGGCGGGCGGTGAGGAAATCGCGCAGCGCGTCGCGGCGGGGCGTGCGGATCACGTACTGGTGCCAGACGTGGTGCGCACCGGGAACTTCTTTGGGAAGAACAACACCGCGCTCAGGATAAGTGCCCGGCTCGGCAAGGCCGGCGGCTGTGAACAGCGCGTGGTATCGTGCCGCGGCCGTACGGCGGGCCTCGTTCCAGCCCTCGATGTGTTTCAGCTTGACCTTCAGAATCGCGCCCTGGAAGCCGTCCATGCGCGTGTTCCAGCCCAGTTCGTCGTGGAAGTAGCGGCGGCGCATGCCGTGCTGGCGCAGCATCCTGGCGCGCTCCGCCAGCTCGGCGGAGTTCGTGGAGACCATGCCGGCGTCCCCGGCGGCGCTGAGGTTTTTCGTGGGATAGAAGCTGAAGGCGGCGATGTCGCCCAGTCCGCCGGCCCGCTTCCCTTCCCAGGACGCCCCCCAAGCCTGGGCGGCGTCTTCAATAATGGGGAGCCCAAACTCTCGTCCGGAGCGAAAGGAGACCTGGCCATAAAGGTGAACGGGCAGAATGGCGCGAACCGACGCCCCGTGCAGCGTGTCCAGGACGTTCTCGACGGCGGCCGGCGACAGATTGAAGCTGACCGGGTCAATATCGGCCAGCACCGGCGTGGCCCCGGCCCGCAGGATGGAACTGACCGAGGCGAAGAAGCTGAACGGAGTGGTAATCACCCGCGCGTCCGCGCCGATACGAGCGGCGGCCAGCGCCAGCCAGAGCGCGTCCGTGCCCGAGGAGCAGCCGATAGCGTGACCGACGCCAAGCTGCGCGGCTGCCGCTGTCTCAAAATCCGCCACTGCCCCGCCCAGAATGAACTGCCGGGAATCCAGAACACCGGCGAGCGCTTCGAGCAGTTCCTGGCGCAAAGGCTTGTACTGGCGCTCGAGATCGAGCATGGGAACCGGGGTGGGCGCGGCGGAGCGGGATGGACGGCCGGTGTCTTGCACGGCTTCATAGTAACAGCCATTCAGCCCATGAAACTGTGAGCGGGGTCTCGTTCGTCTTATCAAGAAATGGACCTCGCAACCAACCGCGGGGTTGAAGTAGACAAAGAACAGCTATAATGTGGTGACATTGCGGGATGCAACGGCCCCGGAAATTGCCGGAGACGTTTCCCGCCTTTTGTTTCTCCACGTGGTCTGTGGAGGATTAGCTCCGTCCAGCACGGAGCGGCACGACCAACCAAAAAAATAAGAAACCAGGAGATCGGCACATGGAGAACAAGCCGGCACAAAACATTCAGGACACATTTCTGAACACGGTTCGCAAAGACAAGACCCCGATTACCATTTATCTGGTCAGCGGCGTCAAGCTCACCGGGAAGATCCGGTCCTTCGACAAGTACTCCGTGCTGTTGGAGAACAACAGCCAGGAGCAGTTGATTTTCAAGCACGCCATCTCTACGGTGGTCAGCAACCGGGCAGTGATGCACGGCGAGCATCGCATGGCGGCCACATCGGCGGCTGCGGGTCCCGGGCCGGTTGCTGCGCCTGGACCGGCGCCCGTTCCGGTGGAGCGCTGACGCGGGAGAAGCCGCGTTTGGCGGAGAGAGAGCGCAGGACGGGGAATCAAGGGGTCGCGCGAGCGGAGGAGCCTGATCGCTGGCGAGGCCGGTGCGAACGAGCTGTCCTGGTGGGCGTGGATTTCGGTGGCCGCGTTGCGGCGAGCCGAACAGCAACACCAATGGCGGGTTTTGCCCTGGAGGAACCCGTAGCAGGCGGCCCTATGCCTGAGGAGCGCCCGCTGCTCACACGGCGCGGTCAAACGGGCGCCTTCACGATTCCCGATCTCACCGCGGAAGAATCTCTAGCCGAATTTAAAGAGCTGGTGCGCAGCGCCGGCGGCGAAGTTGCCGCCGAGTTGTTGCAGCGGCGCGCCCGGCCAGACCCGGCCACCCTCATCGGCTCGGGCAAGGTAGAGGAGATCGCCGGGGTGGCGGCTTCGGTCGAAGCCGACCTGGTGCTCTTCGATCATGACCTCTCGCCGACCCAGCTGCGCAACCTGGAAAGCGCGCTTCCCTGCCGCGTGCTCGATCGCACCCAGCTCATCCTCGATATCTTTGCGCGGCACGCCCGCACGCGCGAGGGGCAGTTACAGGTGGAGCTGGCGCAGCTCGAGTACATGCTGCCGCGGCTGACCGGGCGCGGCAAAGCCATGTCCCAGTTGGGCGGCGGCATCGGCACGCGCGGCCCGGGCGAGACCCAGCTCGAAACCGACCGGCGTCGCATTCAGCGGCGCATCGACCAGCTCAAGCGCGACCTCGATGCGGTGCGGCGTGTCCGCCGCCAGCAGCGGCAGCGCCGCGAGGCTGTGCCGGTGCCCACCGTGGCGCTGGTGGGCTACACCAACGCCGGCAAGAGCACGCTCTTCAACACTGTCACCGGCGCGCAGGTGCTGTCCTCGGCGCGCATGTTCGCGACCCTCGATCCCAAGCTGCGCGCCATCGAACTGCCCAGCCGGCGCAAGGTGCTGCTGTCGGACACCGTAGGCTTCATCCGCAACCTTCCGCACACCCTGGTCACCAGCTTCCGCGCCACGCTCGAAGAAGTGGCCCAGGCCGAGGTGCTGCTGCACGTGCGCGACGCCGCGGCGGCCTACGGCGAAGAGCAGAAGGCGCAGGTGGAGAAGGTGCTCGGGGAGCTGGAGGTGCTCGCCAAGCCGCGCATCGAGGTGATGAACAAGATTGATCTGCTCGATCCCGCGGAGCGGCAGCGGCTGGCAGAGCGGGCCGAGGCGCGTGGCGGCGAGGTCGCGGTCTCAGCCAAGACCGGAGAAGGCATGCAGCGCCTGCTGGAGGCCATCGATGCCGCCCTCTACTCGGACCCCGTGGTCGAGGCCGAGCTGCGCGTCCCTCAGCAGGAGGGCGCGGTGCTGGCAGCCATCGAGGCGGGCATGGTGATTCACGCGCGCGCCTACGAGGGCAACCTGGTGCGGCTGAAGGTGAGCGGACCGGCCTCGCTGGTCGGACGGATGCGAAGATTCCGGGTGCGGGCCGATTAAGCTCGGCCCTTTCACCCTCGCTGGCAAAGCCTCCTTTTGAAACTCAACGCTTCATCTCTTCATACGGACAGAAAAGAACGGGGAGATTGCATGGATCGGGATCGGAACGCTGGACGCACCATCATCACCCTCTCGACACGCGAGGTCTATCGCAACAACTGGCTGCTGCTGCGCGAGGACCAGATCCTGCGCTCCAACGGCCAGAAGGGCATCTACGGGGTCGTCGAGAAGCATCCGTGCGCGGTGATCATTCCCGTCGCCGACGGAAAGGTCTGGCTGGTGGAGCAGTTTCGCTACACCATCCAGGAACGCGCGCTGGAGCTGCCCCAAGGCGGATGGGAAGAAGAGATCGAGCATCCCGAAGAGCTGGCCCGGGGCGAGCTGCGCGAGGAACTGGGCCTCGAGGCGCGCGATATGACCATGCTGGGCATGCACTGGATCGCCTACGGCTTCACCCGCCAAAAACAGTACGTCTTCCTGGCCGAAGGGCTCTCGCACACCGAGAAGGATCCCGATCCCGAGGAGCACGACCTGGTGGTCCACTCCATGCCCGTGGAGGAGTTCGAGCAGCAGATGCTGGACGGGCGCATCCGCGACGGCTGCACGGTGGCTGCCTGGGGCATGTATCTGATGTGGAAGAAGCGGAAGGAACAGAACCGGGAGTGAACAGTAAACTTCCGGGAACGGCTCTCAAAAAAACAATCGCCGCCGGTTCAGACGGCGACGATTGTTTTTTACGAATGCGCAGGATTAGCCGCGCCGCTCGAGCGGAACGTAGGGCGACGGATAGACCGGCCCAATGTAGTCGGCACGCGGGCGGATGAGGCGGTTGTCATCGAGCTGCTCGATCACGTGGGCGGCCCAGCCGGCGATGCGGCTCACCGCGAAGATCGGCGTGTACAGATCGATGTCGATGCCCAGCGTGTTGTAGGTGGAGGCGGAGTAGAAGTCCACATTGGCGTTGAGCTTCTTCTCCTTGTTGATGTAGAGCTCGATGGCCCGCGACATCTGGAACCACTTGGGCTGGCCGGCATCGGTGCCGAGCTGCTCGCTCATCTGGCGCAGGTGGGTGGCGCGCGGATCCTCGGTCTTGTACACGCGGTGGCCGAAGCCGGAGACCTTCTGCTTGTTGGCGAGCATGTTCTTGACGTGCTCGACCGGGTCCTCGCCGGACTTGTCGATGGCCAGCAGCAGGCGCATCACCGCTTCGTTGGCGCCGCCGTGCAGCGGCCCCTTCAGGGCGCCGATAGCGCCGGTGATGGCGGAGTGAATGTCGGAGAGCGTAGCCGCGATCACCCGGGCGGCGAAGGTGGAGGCGTTCAGCTCGTGCTCGGCGTGCAGAACCAGAGCCAGATCCATGGTGCGGGTGGCGGTCTCCGAGGGCTTCACCCCGTTGAGCATCCACAGGAAGTTGGCGGCGTGGGAGAGGTTCTGGTCGGGAGGAACAATTTCTTTGCCCTTGCGAATGCGATCGTAAATGGCGACGATCATGGCAATCTGGGCGGTGAGGTTATAGGCCTTGCGAACGTTGGCGTCGTGGGAGTTGTCCTTTTCGTCGGCGTCATAGAAGCTCAACGCCGACACCGCAGTTCGCAGCACTTCCATGGGAGTGGCGGAACGCGGAAAGCTCTTCAGCATGTCGAGGATGCGCTGGTCGAGGCTGCGGGCAGCCGCCAATTGGGCGGTGAACTCGCGCAACTGAAGCCGGTTGGGCAGCATGCCGTTCCAGAGCAGGTAGGTGGTTTCTTCAAAAGAGGAGTTTTCGGCCAGTTCGTGGATGTCGATTCCCCGGTAGGAGAGCACGCCGGCTTCTCCATCAATCCAGCAGATCCCGGAGTTTGCGGCGATCACTCCTTCCAGGCCCTTCCCAGCAACAGCGGTCGGCATAATTACTATCCCTTTCAATCAAGACTTAAAACACTATGGACTTCGATGGGGTCCGGCAGATTTGGTTGATCCGGACCGAAAAAGGCCGTAAGGATTTTTATATCGGAATGGTTCAAGGGTTGTCACGGCGGGCTCTCAGCACTTGAAACGGCACAGCCCGGAATGTGAATGGCCCGAAGCCAACGTGACGGGCGAACCTGCGCCCCATCCGCCAATCAAGCTATAGTTGTAGCCGGCAAGTTGGAGCGCGGCCGCCTGGCAGCCAAAAACGGTGCCGACCCGCTGATTCCGGGGCCGATGAAACCTCGGCGGCGGATTTCGATCATAGACGATAAGGGCGGATGCTCCGGCTGTGGGAATGGACTGCTCAAAACCCGCGGAGACGAAAGGCGAACATGACCGAAATCGACGATACCCCCCGGACCTATTCTGGCGCGCTGCTGGCGGTCCTGGCAGTGGCCCTGCTGGCCGCGATTGCCGGCCTGGTGTGGTGCGGCACCCTGAGCAGCCGGCTGGGCACTACCCAGAACGAACTCGCCGACGCCCGGCAGCAGAACGCCGACCTGGCGGCCAAACTGCGCGAAACGGACGCGCGCCTGCGGGTTACGACCGAGGAACTGGGCAAGTCGCTCGGCCTGACCCAGAAGCAGATGGACGCCCGCGCCCAGCAACTGCTGCGGCGCGAGCAGGCCAATGAGGCCAGCGCCAAGCAACTGGCCAGCGCCCAACAGCAGACCGCCCAGCAGGTGAATGCGGTTTCCAGCGACCTGAGCAACGTCAAGACCGACGTGGGCGGAGTCAAGACCAACCTGACCAAGACCCAGAGCGACCTGCAAGGCGCCCTCAGCCAATTGCAGTCGATCAAGGGCGACCTGAGCGACCACGCCAGCCTGATCGCGCGCAACCACGGCGAGCTGGTGCTGCTGGAGCACAAGGGAGATCGCAACTACTACGAGTTCACGCTGACCAAGGGCCGCCGCAAGGCGGTGGGCACAGTAAGCCTGGAGCTGCGCAAGGCCGACCCCAAGCACAGCCGGTTTACGCTCTGGATCTTCGCCGACGATAAGCGCTACGAGAAGAAGAACCGGGACGTGGACGAGCCCCTCCAGTTCTACAGCGGCAAGAACCCGCAGCTATTCGAGGTGGTGGTGAACTCCATCAAGTCGAAGAAGGAGATCTCCGGCTATCTCTCCGTCCCCAAGAATGCGCCGGTGCCGTTGCAGACTACTGGTCAGTAACCGGCCCGGTGGGCTTGAGCACCAGATTCGGCTGGTAGCGGAAGGCAAAGGTAAAGTTCAGCTCCTTGCGCGCGTCCCACTGCTGCTTGTCGATCTTGAACGCCGAAACGATCTCGCCTTCCACCGTCTGGCCGGGACCAATCTCGGTTTCCAGGCCGAGCGCCTTGTCGTGGGGCACCGGCAAGCCCGGATAGGCCACGAAGACGCGATCGTAATCCGCGGGGCTGGCGGCAAAGCTGGTGTGCACGCCGTCGGCCAGCGTGGCGTTGGTGGCGATGTTCCACATGAACAGCGGCTGCTGGCTCTGGTTGTGAATGCGCACCCGCGCGAAGACCAGCACCTGGTCAAAGGTCTCCGAGGGCATGATGGCCCCGCTGGCATCGGTGCTGGGGGTCTGCACGTGGATGGGGTGAGCCCACACCCCGAGCACCTGGCCGGTGGCCAGCGGCGGCTTCTGGCCGACGATGAAATAGAGGGCGATGGCGGCGGAAACCACCACGGCCGCAACGATGCCGGCAATCACCACATGACTGGTTCCCTTGGTGAGCTCTTCGCCCCGGGAGGCGTCGTCCTTCTCTTCCTGATGAAGCAGGCTCATGGCCGTCTCCTGTCGCGCTTATCTTACGTCAAGCGCAGCACGCCGGCTACAGTCTACACGGCAGTGTAAGATCCCCGCGGCCAACCGGCATCGACGCGCAATTTCCGGGAGCGGGCAAGATCCCGGCGCTGGCTCCTCTTTCTGACTCCCGCACAGGATGCGGCTCATGAAGCGATCCGGCTGGCCCTGAGATTCGCACGCGGCCCCATTTTCCTGATCGCCGCGCAGAAGCGCACACCCGGGATACTAGCCGCCCGCCGTCCCACATCTTCAGAGCGGACGCGACGGGGCAGGTTCTCTGCCCAACAACCTGAATCCCCCGTAATCCTCTAATCATCAGGAGGATAGTCGAATATGAAGTATCGCACCTTTCTGGCGCTCGCTGCTTGCGCCGCTTT
>DAIDLI010000059.1 GCA_027449545.1 Acidobacteriaceae bacterium
CACGGCCGCGATCGCAGCGAGCCCTGCGAGCAGCGCAAGGGCGACGAGGTGCAGCGAAGGGCGCACCCACATCCGGTTGGCGAGGACGATTCCTGCGGCAAACAGGCATGCCGCGTGAAAGAGAGGAACCGTGCGTGGTCCTGCCGAAGCGGGGCCGTCGACGCTCTGCCCGATCCTGGCCGGCTCGGCTGCCATTGGAAATTGAAAAAGAAAGTTGAGGAAAGCTTAGCAGCAACCGGCGGGGTGGGCGAAAGGTTTTCCCAACTCCCAAATCGCGTCATCGCGCTTTTGGACACACTCGGGAGCGCCTCAGGCGCGGATGATTTTGAGGTCGACGACCGTCTCCAGGTGAAAGGTCTGCGGGAAAAGATTGACCAGGGTGACGCGCTTGAGGTTGTATCCGGCCGCGATCAGGTCGCGCAAATCGCGCGCCAGGGTTGCTGGATCGCAAGAGACGTAGGTGATCTCGGGTGATGCCACCTCGGCCAGCAGCGCAGCCGTCTCCGCGCCTAACCCCGTCCGAGGCGGGTCCACCACGATGAAGTCGGGACGGGCGTCGCGCCGGTTCTTGCGCAGAAAGTCGAGGGTCGATGCGGCCACAGCGGCACCCGTCGTCCCACTCAGATTGTGGGCCAGTGCGGCCGTGGCGCCGGGCGCCGACTCGACTGCGATGACCTGGCCGAAACTCGACGCCAGCTTGCGCGCAAACAGCCCCACGCCGGCGAAGAGATCCCAGGCCAGGTCGCCGCTGCGTGCGGTCGTCACTCGCTCCACCAGCGGATCCACGAGGAAGCGGTTGACCTGGAAGAAAGCGCCGTGGTCCACGCGATAGTCGAAGCCGGCTGCCGGGTAGGAGAGCGAAGCGGCGCCATGTCTGGCGACGGTTCGCGGAAAACCTTCGCGCCGCTGCTCCACCAGTTCCACTCCCCGCAAAACGGGAATCTGTTCGAGAAGCGTGGCGTAGTGCTTTGCCAGCGGCGCGCGCGGCGGGCCGGAGGTGAACACGCTGGCAATTGCCGACGTGCCCGCAGGATCGCAGAAAAGCGCAAGCTCTGTGGGACGGCTGGCTTCGTCGAGGCGCTGCAAAGCGGCCCCTGCCGCGAGCGCTGTTTGTACCAGGACGGGCGCGGCGATGGGACACTCCTGGATCGGCACAATTGCATGCGAGCGGCGGCCGCGATAGCCGGGCCTGCCCTCGCGATCGAAGGCCACGCGGATGCGGTTTCGATAAGCCCAGGGCTCGCCCGATAGCACTTCGATCTGCTCTGGAGCGCGTACGCCGCCGCGCTCCAGGGTCTCGCGCAGGATAGCCTGCTTGATGCGCAACTGTGCTTCGTAGCTGGCGTGCTGATATTGGCATCCCCCGCAGACGCCGAAGTGTGGGCAGCCCGGTGCGGTACGCTCGGGCACGGTGCTTACGAGTTCCTCGGCCTCCGCTGTAGCGTAACCGCGCTTCTCTTCTACCGTGCGCACCCGCGCTTGTTCGCCGGGCAGAACCAGTGGCACAAACACCGCCTTGCCATCCACACGCGCCAGGAAATTGCCGCCATAGACAGGCTTTTCAATTTGCACGAGGTGGGCCGGCGCGCCGGCACGCTCGGCGCGGCCGGCGGGTCTGCTGCTTTTTGAGTCCTTTCCCTTCTTCATTGCTGGCTCATGTAGAAGAGGCTCAGGCGCGGCAGCGCGTATTCCACCAGAAGTTGCTTGTGAACGAACTGCTGCTCCACCTGCCGCAATTGCACCGCGCCCATGCGGCTGCGGTAGGGAGCCAGCTCGCGGGCGGCGTGTTCCTTCAGGCCGACCAGCAACTCCTCCGGCGCAGCGGAGGTGAGCGCGGCGTATAGCTTTTCTTCGAGCACAGTAAGCGACCGCTCCAGCGACTCGAGATCGACCTTCTTCCCGGCGGGAGAACGAACTTCGCCTGCGAGTTCGCGCAGGCGTGCGGCGGTTGCGCGGCAGGCATCCGGTGCAACGGTTGCGCTGTCGAGCGATGCGGCGGCAGCCTCAAGATGCGCCGCCACGCGCTCGTGTTCGAAGCCGGATTCCTGATCCTGCTCGGCCCCCGACGCAGTGCCGACGGCGGCCTCTTTCATCTCTTCGGCCGCTTCCATCACCGCCTGCGCGCACCAGGCCAGCCCATTGACGCGGCGCATATTTCCGCGCTTTTGCCGCGCCTCATACTTGTCGAAGGCCGCGTCGATGCCGCGCAGCACCGCGTCGAGCGGGATGCCCGCCTCGCGCCAGGTCTCGATCAGCGCCCAGTCCAGCGTGGAGAGCAGCAGGATCGCCCCGCGGCGCTGCTGAAAGCGTTCTTCGATCTCGGTGAAGTAGTTGAAGTAATTTTGCACGGCGTCTTCGGGTTAGCGCGTCTTGCCGCGCGGGCGTGCGTTCTGGTTGCGCTCCCACAGGATGCGCAGGCCCTCGATGGTGAGCATGTCGTTGATCTCGTGAATATAGCGCGAGTCCGGGGCGATCATGCGCGCCAGCCCGCCGGTGGCGATGATGCGCGGCTTGCCGGCGGTTTCCGTCAGGATGCGCTCGAGGATCCCGTCCACCAGTCCGATGTAGCCAAAGTACAGCCCGCTTTGCAGGTGAGTGATGGTGTTGGTGCCGATGGCCTTGGGCGGCCGCTTGATCTCCACGCGCGAGAGCTTGGCCGCGCGCGCAAACAGCGCATCGGCGCTCAGGCCGAGACCCGGCGCGATGGCTCCGCCCAGATACTCGCCCTTCTCCGAGATGACCTCGAACTTGGTGGCTGTGCCGAAGTCCACCACGATGCATGGGCCGCCGTAGAGCTCATAGGCGGCGACGCAGTCGCACAGCCGGTCCGCACCCAGTTCGGTGGGGTTGTCGATCCGCATCTGCATGCCGGTTTTGATGCCCGGTTCGACGAACATCGGCTGCACGTTGAAGTACTGTTCGCAGACCTGGCGCAGGGTAGAGTCCACCGGCGGCACCACGGAGGCGATAATGATGTGGTGCACCTGGCTCGGCGACATGCCGTGCATCTCGAAGAGGTTCACGAAAAATACGCCGTATTCGTCCACAGTCTGGGCACGGTGCGTAGTGATGCGCCAGTGCGCGATCAGCTCCGGCTTTTCGCCCTCGAGCCTGTAGATCCCCAGCACCGTATTGGTGTTGCCGACATCGAGGGCAAGCAACATGAAAGGCAGCTCCCAGCTTCCGGCGTTCAGCCTTCAGCATTCTCCGCGGCGCGAATACCACCCGTTTGAACGGTAACGATTCCCGCTCCCGTTCGTACGCACAGGAAACCATGGTCGTCCAGCCCGGCGGTGGTGCCGGTACAAGCCTGGGGACCGTGGACCTCGACCTGCCGATTGCGGATCCAGGTGGAGCACTGCTCGAGGCGCGACAGAATCCGCGCCGCGGCTTCTCCATCAGCCAAGTCTTCGGCTTCGCGCTCCAGCAATTTTAGCAGTGCGATCAGTAGTGCTTGACGGCTGACGCGCGCGCCGCTTTCCAGATCGAGCGAGGTTGCCGGAGTGGCCAGACCGGGATCGAAGCTGCGCTGATGCACGTTGATCCCGATCCCCACCACTGCCACTGCCACTGCGTGGGGCGGACCTTTGGACGACAGCTTCGATTCCACCAGAATCCCGCCCACCTTGCGCGGGCCGATCAGCAGATCGTTGGGCCAGCGCAGATCGATGGCCACGCCGGCAACGCGGCCAATCGCCTGGGCGGCAGCCAGGCCGGCGGCCAGCGGCAGCAGAGCCAGCCGCGCGGCTGCAATCTCCGGCCGCAGCAACACGCTCACGTACAGCCCTTCGCCCGCCGCCGACTGCCAGCGATGATCGCCGCGGCCGCGGCCGGCGGTCTGCTCGTCGGCAAACCAGACGGAGCCATGCGGCGCCCCTGCGCGCGCGGCAGCCATGGCGTCGGTGTTGGTGGACTCTGTGCTCGGCGCAAAGTGCAGCTTTCCGGCAAAGAGGCTATCGGCGAGTGCGGATTGGAGCGCGGGGATGTCGTACATGAATCAGGCGGCGGCCGCATGTTTGCGGGGTCTTCCGCCCTTGCGGCCGTTGCGCTTTGCGGCGGCTGCCTTGGCGGAACTGCGCGCGGCGCCTCCCTTGGCACCGAGGCGGCTCGCCATCCATTTTCTTGAACCCAGAAGTCCTTCGAGCAGGGCGGGCAGATAGAGGTCTGCATCGAGCTTGGGAAAATGAATGCCAAAGCCGGATGGGGAGATCTCGATGGTCTTCAATTGGACGGCCGTTGCGCCTTCCAGGCCTTGGGCATCGCGAGGAGAAAAGGCGACGGCGATGCCCGTCGAAAGCTCGATCAATACGCGACCAAGGCGGCGGTCGTAGCGCGCGCTTGTCGCGTGGGGGTGAGTTGCGGTCATTTCCCGCGCTCGCCGGTTCGCTTGAACAAATTCCTTACGCAGGTCCATGAATCTTCTCCCACTCGGCCAGAAGGAATGCCAGATTTTGCACGAGGACGCGCCGGATTGCGCTAATCTCACTGAACGCGAAACCGTAGTTTTCGCGGAGAGCCACACTGCCCGGCGGCACGTTCAGCTCAAAAACGGCGTCATGCCCCTGGCCGATCACGTGCACGTGGGCGGGCCGATGATCGTTGGGGTAAACAACCACTCGCAATGCGCCAATCCTCAGTACGGTTGGCATTGAAGGAGTATAGCATAAATCCAAGCGCTTGGGTTTTGATCTCCGAATCGGAGAGCAGACTGAGTTCTCCGCCCGGATGGAAATTGACGCAATGTGCAGTGCTCAGATTTGACGGGTTTTCCCCTTCACATGAAAAGCCCCGGCGGATCGCCGGGGCTCGGTTGAAATGGAGCCAGCTCAGTTATTGGACAACGCCACGCCTTCCACCTTCTCATCGCTGCCGCTGTCGTCGGAGCTGACGGGGCGATAGAAGAGCTGGTTATTGTCGAGGTAGACCTCCAGGAAGGCCGGCCGGTTGGGAATGTTCCCAGCGATCAGCGCTTCCGAGAGCGGGTCCTCAACGTACCGCTGCAACGCGCGGCGCAGCGGGCGCGCTCCGTAGCTGCGGTCGGTCAGCGTGCGATCCAGGATCCACTTCTTGGCCTCGTCGGTCACCGAGATGGTGATCGCCTTCTGGGCCAGGTTGGCGTTCAACTGCTGCACCAGCAGTTCCACGATCTGGATCAGGTCGGCGTCGGAGAGCGACTGGAAGAGAATGACCTCATCCAGGCGGTTCAGGAACTCGGGGTTGAAGGTCTTCTTGACCTCCTGCTTCACCAGTTCCTCCACCTTCTCGCTCACCAGGTCCTCGCGGTCGCTGGCGAAGCCCAGCCCCTGCTTCTTCTGCAGGTGGCGCGCGCCGATGTTGCTGGTCATGATGAGGATGGTGTTCTTGAAGTCGACGGTGTTGCCCAGCCCGTCGGTCAATTGGCCATCTTCAAACACTTGCAGCAGGATGTTGAAGACGTCGGGGTGCGCTTTCTCGATCTCGTCGAGCAGGACCACGGAGTAAGGAGACCGCTTGACGCGCTCGGTAAGCTGGCCGCCCTCCTCGTAGCCCACGTACCCCGGAGGCGAACCGATCAGCTTCGACACCGAATGTTTCTCCATGAACTCCGACATATCGAAGCGGATAAGCGCCTTGTCGGAACCAAAGAGGAACTGCGCCAGCGTGCGCGCCATCTCTGTCTTGCCTACGCCGGTGGGTCCGAGGAAGAGGAACGAGCCGATGGGGCGGTGGGGCGACTTGAGCCCGGCGCGCGAGCGGCGGATAGCCCGCGCCAGCGCCGAGATCGCCTTTTCCTGCGAGATCACCCGCTTGTGCAGCTCTTCTTCCACGCGCAGCAGCTTCTGGGTCTCTTCTTCCTTGATGCTGGTCACGGGCACGCCCGTCCAGCGGCTGACCACGTCCTCGATGTCCTCGCGGCCGACGATGCCGGCCGCCGAGTCGTCGAGGTGATACTTATCGCGCAGGGCGCGCAGGTTCTCGCGCTCCTTCCGCTCCTCGTCGGAGTAGAACCGCGCCTTCTCGAACTCGTGATTCGCAATCGCCGAGTCCATGCGGTGCACGATAAACTTGATCCGCTTCTGCACTTCCGTGATCTCCTCGGGCAGCGAGGTCTGGCGCAGCTTCACGCGCGCGCCGGCCTCGTCGATCAGGTCGATGGCCTTGTCGGGCAGGAAGCGATCGGGAATGTAGCGGTTCGAGTGCGACACGGCGAACTCGATCGCCGCATCGGTGTAGCTGACCGCATGAAACTTCTCGTAGCGGTCCTTGATGCCCATGATGATCTTCACCGCGTCCGCCTCGTTCGGCGGCGGAACCTTGACCGCCTGGAAGCGCCGCTCCAGCGAGCGGTCCTTCTCGATGGACTTGCGGTATTCGCCGGGCGTGGTGGCGCCGATGCACTGGATCTCGCCGCGCGAGAGCGCCGGCTTCAGGATGTTGGCCGCGTCCAGCGAACCTTCAGCCGAGCCCGCGCCCACCAGGGTGTGCAGCTCGTCGATGAAGACGATGGAGTTCTGGTTCTCCATCAACTCCTTCATGATGGTCTTGAGCCGTTCCTCGAACTGGCCGCGGTACTTGGTGCCGGCGACAATGAGCGACAGGTCGAGACCCAGCACGCGCTTTTCCGCCAGGAAGCTGGGCACCTCGCCGTCGGCGATGCGCTGGGCCAGGCCTTCCACGATCGCGGTCTTGCCGACACCCGGCTCCCCGATCAGCACGGGGTTGTTCTTGGTGCGGCGGCAGAGGATCTGAATCACGCGCTCGAGCTCGCCTTCGCGCCCCACCAGAGGATCGAGCTGCCCGTCCATCGCGGCCTGGGTCAGGTCGCGGCTGAACTCGGCCAGCAGGCTGGACTCGCGCTGCCGTTGGGGAGCGGGCGCTTTTTCCTGCGTCACCCGCGCCAGCTCGTCGCGAATCTGCGCCAGCTTCAGTCCGCGCTCCTGCAGGATCTCCGAGGCGAAGCACTTCTCTTCGCGTAGCAGGCCCAGCAGCAAATGCTCGGTGCCAATGTGCTTGTGGCCCAGCCGCTCGGCCTCTTCGGCCGCGTAAGCCAGCACCCGTTTGCACTCGTTCGAAAGCGGCAGGTCGACGCTGGTCGAAACTTTCTCACGGATCGTTGTGTGGGCTTCGATCTGCTTGCGGATCGACTCGACGGAGGCGTGCGAGCGCAAAAAGCGGTTGGTTAACGCTTTGTCCTCGCGCAGCAGGCCCAGCAGCAGATGCTCGGTCTCGATGTAGGGGGATCCGAACTGGCTGGCCTCGTACCGCGCAAAAAAGATCACGCGCCGTGCCTTCTCCGTATAGCGTTCGAACATGATGTGCTCCTGAATCGGGCTGTCGGCGGATGTGGCCGTCCGGTTTACGCGCCCTGCTGACATTGGCCCCTTTGAGACCACCTGCCGCGGAGCGTCGCTTCCGGCTTCGACCCGTTCTGCGCGTGCCCTTTGTCTAACCCGCCGCCGAGAGCTGCAAGCGAAAAGGTACCCTGCTCTCGAACAGCTTTTTGGATGGCCGGACTTCTTGCGTCTGGTTGATCTCCCGTGCTGGAACACCGGAGACCCCCACCCTGCTTCGTTCCGCCGGGTTGGTTTTCCCGGACTGTTTATCTATAAGACTCCGAAACCACCCAGAAAGGTGCCTTTTCTTCAGTTTCCGGGCGGCGGCAACGGGTGCGAGAGGGCCGGTGGGGTGACCAGGCGGCCGCCTTCCAGGCGCAGGACCCGCGTACATCGGGATGCCAGGTCCAGGTTGTGAGTGACCAGAACCGACGTGAGCCGATGGTCCTGGTGTAAGCGTTGTACTAAATCGAAGACACGCGCCGCCGTGGCCTCGTCGAGATCGCCGGTGGGTTCGTCGGCCAACAGAAGCCGTGGCTGGTTCACCAGGGCCCGCGCCAGCGCCACCCGTTGCTGTTCACCGCCGGAGAGCTCGCCCGGACGATGCGTGCGACGGTCATCCAAGTCCACTTCCCGCAACCAGTTGGCTGCCATGGCCATCGCCTCCGCTTTGCGTACGCCGCGAGCCAGCAGCGGCAGGGCTACATTTTCCTGTGCCGAAAATTCGGGCAGCAGGTAATGAAACTGCCAGACGTAGCCGATTTCGCGATTGCGAAACACCGCAGCCTTCCGACTACTCAGCTCGGCCACATTGGTTGACGCGCAGTATACCGTTCCTGCGGAAGGAGCATCAAGCGCGCCCAGGATGTGCAAAAGAGTGCTCTTCCCAGCCCCCGACTGGCCCACAATGGCCACCATTTCGCCGGGATGAACGGAAAGATGCAGATCCGCGAAGAGATGCAGCTCTCCTCGCGCCGTGCGATAGGTTTTTCTGAGTCCCTGGACTTCAATGAGTGGGGGCTCGATCTTCGGCGCTCGCGCTCCCGGGTCCCGCGTGGTGCGGGATGCCTGGGGGGCAGCCGCTGGAGTCCAGTCCGTCATCTGTTCTACCGATTCTACCGAACCGGGCCGCTCCCGCAAGCCAGGGGGAATGCTGCTGAAGTTGCAAGAAGAAATCCGTACCGGGTCAGAAGCCGGCCGCAGCGATTTGTGCCCGTGATTCTTCGATCTGCTGCTGTGCCTGGGTTTGCGGCTCCCCATAGTGGTTCGCGATGATCGCCGCCGAGCGGGAGTCATCCATGTAGCGCGTTACCGCTGCCAATTTGATGGGCGAGAGCGACGCCATGCGCGCCACATCGGCATTGCTGGAGACGGACTGAACCAGCGCGAGAATCGAGGTAACGATTGTAGCCACCGCCTGGAGAGCCGCGATTGCGTGCTTCTGGCTGGCGGGATTGACGATGCGTGCCGCAGTCAGCAATCCGGCGTTGACCTGCTGCTGCAAGTTCACGATCTGAGCCTGCAACTGTGCGAGCGTGCCGGCTGACGGGGCCGCCAGGTAGGCGCGGGCCTGGGCCGCGAGCAGGTTGGAGGCTGCGTCGAATCCGGAGGTGGCGGCCACGAAAACAGGTGCGGCCGCAGGATCGAGGACCGCTGCCGTCGAATCGACGGTGGCCACCGCGCTCTGAAGCGCGGGCGTCCAGCGGACGATATCGCGGGCGATCTGGGCATGCGTACAGCCCTGGAGCCAGGGCAGCGGGATCAGAAGCAGGATGAGCAGCCAGACGCTAAGCTTGGCCGAGGCGGAGGGTTTCGTGGGGCAGTCGGTACAGGCGCCGGTGCTGGTGTTGCGATCAAGCGCCGCGGGGACGGGCGAGGGTGCTCCTCCCGGGTCGCGGGCCAGCAGTCCTAGCAGGGCAGTGGCCAGAGCGCCGGTCAGCGAGACAACGGTGCCGCTGCCGAGATGGCCCAGCGAAACGCCTTGTTGCGCGAGGATTCCGGCTACGGTGACGATGGAGACCAGCAATCCGGTGGCCGAGGTGCGGGGGTGTTGCCAGACATTCGAGAGAGGGTTCATGCCAGACGCTTCCTTTCTGCGCCCGGCGGGCACGGCGGTTTGCGCGCGAAATGATGAAAGCCGGGCTAGGTACAAGCGTAGGGAGGGCGGGGAATTATCCAGCAATCCTGCAGTAGGGTCTAACTATTTGGAATAGAGCCGCTTGCAAAGGTGTAGGCTTGGCGGGAGCTTGACAGCGCCTGGGGTGAGACTCGGACCCTGGCCTCAGCGTCCCTGGTTGCGCTTCACGTAGCGGCGGCCGCGAATCTCGTACTGCCCGCTGGCGACCATGCGCAGAGCTTCGGTGTAGGCGATGTGCTCTTCGTGCAGGATCCGTTCGGCCAGGGAGTGGGCATCGTCCGACTCCAGGACGGAGATGGCGCGCTGCAGAATGATGGCCCCGTGGTCGAGCTCGTCATCCACGAAGTGCACCGTGCAGCCGGCGATCTTGACCCCGTAGGCGAAGGCCTGCTCCTGCGCCTCCAGGCCGGGGAAGGCCGGAAGCAGCGAAGGGTGGATATTGACGATGCGGTTGGGGTAGGCGGCGACGAAGCCCGGCGAAAGCAGGCGCATGTAGCCGGCCAGGCAGATCAGATCGACGTGGTGCTCCTTGAGGCAGCCCAGCACATCGGCGTCATGCTCGGCGCGGGGGCGGCCTTTGGAGACAAAGAGCGCGGTGGGTATCCCGAGTTGCTGCGCGGCAGCCAGGCCGGGAGCATCGACGACGTTGGAGATCACGACGGCAATCTCCACACCTGGCAAGCGGCCGGTCCGGATGGAATCCGCGATGGCCAGGAAATTCGAGCCGCGCCCGGAGAGCAGGATGCCGAGGCGGAGTGGCGGGCGGCCTTCGGCCAGGTCGTGATTGAATTCGGGTTCATTCATCGCGAGGGTCTTGAATTGTGTGCTTCTCCAAGTCTCAAAATCGAGACTCCGGGAAGCCGGCAAAGGAACCAAAAGGCAACCGCAGATCCTTCGCTGCGCTCAGGATGACAGCTGTTGAGGAAGCATTTACCAGCTCCGCTAACACCGCTGACACCGCTAGTTCTGCTGACTCCGCCAGCTCCGCTCTCTACGTGTACTGCACGCGGCGTTCGCCTTTGACGACCCGGCCGATGACGTAAAACTTTTCTTCGGAGCGGTCGAGCAGATTCTTAGCGCGCGTAAACTTGGCCGCCGGAATCGCGGCGATGAGCCCGATGCCCATGTTGAAGGTGCGCATCATCTCGTCCTGCGATACGTTGCCGAGCTCGAGCAGGTGCTCGAAAATGGGCAGCACCGGCCAGGAGCCGAGTTCGATCTGGGCGGTCATGTTTTTGGGCAGGATGCGCGGCAGGTTTTCCGTGATGCCGCCGCCGGTGATGTGGGCCATGCCGGTGGTCAGCCCGCCGGAGACCAGCTTCTGAATCACGCTGAGGTAGCTGCGGTGCACCTTGAGCAGCGCAGCGCCCGCCTTCTCCTTGATGGCGGTGACGTACTGCTGCGGCTTGTAGCCGGCCACGTCGAAGAGCAGTTTGCGGGCCAGCGAGTAGCCATTGGTGTGCAGACCGGTGGAGGGCAGGCCGATGAGCACGTCTCCAGTCTTGATGCCCGCGCCGGTGATCATCTTCTCGCGATCCACAGCGCCCACGATGAAGCCGGCCAGATCGTACTCTCCGTCGCCGTAGAAGCCTGGCATCTGCGCGGTGTCGCCGCCGATGAGCGCGCATCCGTTGGCCCGGCAGGCGTCGGCCAGACCGCTGACCACGTCCTCCATCACCGAGGGCTCCAGCTTACCGGTGGCCAGGTAATCGAGAAAAAAGAGCGGCGTGGCGCCCTGCACGGCAATGTCGTTGACGCAGTGATTGACCAGGTCGGCGCCCACGGTATGGTGCTGGCCCAGGGCGAAGGCGATCTTGAGCTTGGTGCCGACACCGTCCGCGGAGCTCACCAGGATGGGCTGCTTCCAGCGCTGGAGGTCCAGGCGATAGAGGGCCCCGAAGCCGCCGATCCCGCCCAACACATTGCGATTAAAGGTTTTCTGCGCAAGGAACTTGATCTTGTCCTTGACACGGTCGCCGCTGGAGATATCAACTCCGGCATCAGCGTAGGTCACAGTGGGGGATTTGATCGGCTCAGGCACGATAGGAGCTTTCTTTGCAACAGGAATGAAGACGATGCGGATCGTTCGAAAGCTTGATTTTAGCAGGGCTGCGCGGCGGCAGACGGGGCAGAATCTCTTCTGGCCAGGGCAATCTGCTGCAACAGAAAATAACCCTCAAGCGCGGCATCATGGGGAAAACGCCTCAAAGCCGCCTGGATCCTGCGTACCTGCTGAAATTGCTGAGAATTTTGGTATGCGCTCGCGCTGGATCGCGAAGCCGGGAAAGCGGCCACCTGCCCTGCAAGGTGATAGGATGGCGAACGGCGTTCGCGTGATGCGTGGGGAGATGAATCATCATGTTCCGGCCTAACCGACGGTGGGATGTGCGCGCTGTCGTCCCGATCTCGATTGCAGCATTCTTCTGTGTAGCCGCGGGCCACGCCCAGCAGGCTCTGAAAGTCAAGATCGATTGGGAGCAAACGACCGTCGTCTCCCGATCGACGCCCAGCCTGCAGGTTGTGGTGAATCCGCAGTTGCGGCCGGGGGAGCCCCTGGGCAAAGCTGCGTTCAAGGCGCTGAAGGATTTGGGGGCGGAGTACGTGCGTTATGTGCCGTGGTTTCCATACCCCAAATTGGTGGTGGCGGAACTGGAACCCCCAACGCCGCAGAAGACGTCATGGGATTTCAGCTTGATCGATCCCATGACCAAGGCTTTTTTTGCGGCAACCGAAGGCCACACCACGGTGATGAATTTCAGCACCATTCCTGAGTGGATGTTCAAGACCAGCAAGCCCGTCGCCTATCCCCCCGATCCCAACCAGGTGGACTGGCGCTATACGGGCGGCACGGAATTGCGCGACCCGAGCGGCAAGGAACTGGGCGATTACTACTCGCGGCTGGTGAGCTGGTATGTGGACGGCGGATTCACCGACGAAAACGGAGTGCGCCATACCTCCGGCTACCACTACAAGCTGCCAGTATGGGAGGTTCTCAACGAGGTCGACCTGGAGCACCAAACGACACCGGAGCAGTACACAGCGCGCTACGATATCATCGCCAGCGCGATTCACAAAGTCTCTCCGGAAACGAAATTCATGGGGCTGGCATTAGGGTTTCCCGCCCCCAAATATTTCGAGTATTTCCTCAATCACGCCCACCATAAGCCGGGCATTCCGCTGGATTACATCTCCTACCACTTTTATGCATCGCCCAGCCGGGACGAAAACCTGGACAACTGGCAGTACACTTTCTTCGATCAGGCTGACGGCTTTCTGAATACAGTGCGGTTTATCGAGGCGATTCGCAAGCGGCTTTCACCGCAGACCAAGACCGACCTGGACGAACTGGGCGTGATTCTGCCCACCGATAACAAGCCCGGCGATACGACCCCTCCGCCCGCCGCCTATTGGAATGCGGCCGGCTCTCTCTACGCCTATCTCTACATCGAGCTGTCGAAGATGCAGATTGACATTATAGGCATGTCGCAATTGGTGGGGTTTCCCACGCAATTCCCCAGCGTGAGCATGATGGACTGGACGCAAAACAAACCCAACGCACGATATTGGGTGTTGAAGCTCATCAAGGATTCCTTCCATCCCGGCGATAAGCTTGTGCACACTTATGTGAACTCGGGCGACCTGGCGGCGCAGGCATTCCTTACGGGAACGGGCCGCAAGCTGTTGCTGGTCAACAAGCGCAACCGGATCAGCCAAGTCGACCTCCCGGGCCCGGCGCCTGCCAAGGTGCTGACGGTGGACCCTGGAACTGGAGACGGTCCGGCGCGCAGTGTGAAATCAACGGGCGGCGCAATTGCGCTGGCGCCGTTTGCCGTAACGGTGGTGAGCTGGTGAGCGCGGTAGTGGACCCGGCCGGAAAGCCGGAGCGGAACCTGCGCCTGGGGCTGTGCGGGATAGGTCTTGGAGCCTATTGGAGCCAGTTTGCCGGCTTGGAAGAGCGGCTGAAGGGCTATGTCGCCCGAGTCGCGGAGCGGCTGGCGCGGCCCGGTGTGGAGGTAGCCAATCTGGGCTTGGTCGATACGCCCTGGCGCTCGCGCGAGGCTGGCCACCAATGCCGCCGCGAAGACATCGACGTGCTGTTCCTCTACGTGACCACCTATGCCCTGTCGAACACCGTGCTGCCTCTGGTCCAGCGCGCCGGCGTGCCGGTGATCGTGCTCAACCTGCAACCCGAGGCCGCGATTGATTACCCGGCCTTCAACAAGCTGAAAAACCGCACCGCCATGACCGGCGAATGGCTTGCGTTTTGTTCGGCGTGCCCCGTGCCTGAAATCGCCAACCTGCTGCAGCGGGCGCGCATCCCCTTTCACCAGGTGACCGGGGTGCTGGAGGATACAGAGACCTGGCGGGAGATCGAGGAGTGGCTGGCTGCGGCGCAGGTGCGCTTCAGCCTTGCTGCAGCGCGGCTGGGCCTCATGGGTCACTATTACAGCGGCATGCTGGACATCATGACCGATGTGACGCTCGTGTCAATCGCCTTCGGCGCCCACGCCGAGATTCTTGAAGTGGACGAACTGAGCGCTCTGTGCGCAGAGGTCACGGAGAAGGAGACGCTCCGGCGGGTAGCGGAGTTCGAATCCGTCTTCGACGTGCAGGCGGATTGCCCGCCGGAGGAACTGCGCCGCGCGGCGCGCACCTCTGTTGCGCTGGACAGGTTTGTGGAGCGGCACCATCTCGACGCGCTGGCGTATTACTACAAGGGCTCGGGCAATGCCGCCAATGAAGACACCATGAGCTCGATCATCCTCGGCACCTCCCTGCTGACCGCGCGGCACATCCCGGTGGCCGGTGAGTACGAGGTGAAGAATGCGATGGCCATGAAGATTCTGGATTGCCTGGGGGCGGGCGGCTCGTTCACCGAGTCCTACGCGATGGACTTCAATGACGATCTGCTGCTGATGGGGCATGACGGCCCAGGCCACATCGCCATCGCCGAGGGCAAGACCAAGGTGCGCCCGCTCCATGTCTACCACGGCAAGGTAGGACGAGGCCTTTCCGTCGAAATGAGCGTGAAATACGGGCCGGTGACGCTGCTGTCGGTGGTGGAGGATGCCGAAGCGGGGTTCAAATTGCTGGTAGCCGAAGGCGAGTGCGTGGCCGGCGAAATCCTCGAAATCGGCAACACGAACAGCCGCTATCGCTTTCCACTCGGCGCGCGGGGCTTCGTGAATGCCTGGAGCGCGGAAGGACCGGCGCACCATTGCGCGGTGGGAGTCGGCCATGTGGCGGGTATCCTGCGCAAAACGGCCGCCTTGATGGGGCTCGGGTTCCGCCAGATCTGCTGAGCGCATGGAAGAATCGAGCAAAAAGAAAGAAGCCGCGCTCATCCAGGCGTGAGGGCTGGCCATTCCGGCAAAAGCTTCGCGGGATCGCTTCTGTTGGTTGTGGGTTTGGCGCTCGTGCGGGTGTTTTGCTTCGCTGCTCGAACGGGGGCCTGCTCGCTGCGAGGAGCCGGCAGTTGTTTATGTTGTCTTGAATGCTTAGTCCGACCGACAGGAGAAACTGGAATGAGGACGATAGGGTATGGTGCGGCGGTGTTGGCGGCCTCCTCGCTGCTTTGGGCACAGCAGGCGAGTTCACACAGGACCGGCCCGCAGAAAGACACGAGCGTCATTGACGCCAGAGGGACCGCGCATGTCACGCGAGTAATCCCGGTGCCGGCGAGTTTGAGTCCGCAGGCCAAGGAGTGGGTGGGTGCCGCGGTTTCCGATAAGCAGACCCATCTTACGATTGCCGAGCAGCGCCGGGACACAGATAAGTGGCAGACGCAGGAGGGCGCGAAGGCGAAGACCCTCTATCCGGTCCATCTGGCGAACGGGACCATTGCCGGTGTGCCGGTGCGGATTGTGACTCCACTGGAGATTCCCAAGACGAATCGGGACCGGGTGATGTTGAATGTGCATGGCGGCGGCTTTGTAGTTGATTCAGGGTCCCTGATTGAAACGATCCCGATTGCGAATCTGACGAAGACGAAGGTGGTCGCCGTATTATACCGGCTGTCTCCGGAGCATCCGTTTCCGGCGGCGGTGGAGGACACGGTGGCCGTGTATAAGGAGCTGCTGACCAAGTATCCAGCGAAACATATTGGGCTTTATGGAACGTCGGCGGGAGCGATTCTGACGGCGGAAGTCGCGGTGAAGCTGAAGCAGTTGGGGCTGCCCTTGCCGGGCGCGCTGGGAGTATTTTCCGGGCTGGGGGACTTCAGCCGTCCTGGCGACTCGCAGGCAATGTATGCCCTGGATGGGCTTTCCGGGTATCTGGGAGCGGTCCCTTTCTTCGGGGATCATACTACCGCGGTCATGTATGCGCTACAAGGGATTTCCGGGTACCTGCCGCCGCCCAGTTCAGTGAGTCCGGCGAGTCCGCATGCGAACGACCATTACGGGGATAAGAACCTTCGGAACCCAGTGCTTTCGCCGCTGTTCGCCGATGTGCATGGGTTCCCTCCGACGCTGTTTATCTCAAGCACGCGAGACATGCTGCTGAGTGGGACAACCATGCTGCAGCGGCACTTTTATGAATCCGGGGTGAAGTCTCCGATGGTGATTTTCGAGGGGCTTCCGCACGCCTTCTGGGTCAATGTGGATTTGCCGGAATCGCGGGAAGCGTTTGGGATTATGGCGAAGTTTCTGGATACGCATGTCGAAAAATAAGCGGCTTGCCGGCCCCCCGCCCGGTTCAGCGGCCCTGAGCGGTTTGAACCGCTTGAGTTGTTCTGATGCCAGAATCGGATAGTATCAGTTACCGACACAGAGGCCACCCAGTCTTTCACCTGTAGCGGATGAGCGCGGCTGTAGGAAACATGCGGAATAACAATCCGGCGCTGTGTAAGCCGGTGAACCCGGCCTGAAGAGGCGTGGCTCCATCGCGCCTCTTCAGGCGGCGGGACTTGCCCGCAGCTTTAGAGAGGAACCGCTTCGGAGCGGTTCGCTGGTGCCACACTACTCTGCACCGCCGCCGCCTTCTTTGCGGCCGAAGGCTTCTTCGCCGCAGCTTTTTTGGCAACAGTCTTCTTGACGGCCTTCTTTGCCGTCTTTGCCGGAGGCTTCGCGGATGCGGTTTTCTTGGCTGGAGTTTTCTTCGCCGCCTCCTTCACTGGGGTAGACTGCGCCGCCTTCGCAGCCGCCCACCGTTTCCGCTGTGCCTCAGCAATGCGCTTACGGGCGGCGGGGCTTAGTTGTCGCGAGGAGGACTGCTTTGCTGGAGCCTTTCCGGCAGGAACTTGCTTCTCAGCTTTCGGCGCAGGTACCGCCACCTCGCCGCTGCCCTTTGCCTTCGCCCAACGTCTCCGCTGCGCCTCGGCGATACGCTTCCGGGCTTCAGGGCTCATGTTCCGCCGTCCAACCGCTCTCTGACCGGACTCAGATGCGCTCGTTACAGGAGTACCGGCCTTGACACCGGTAAGCAGGGCACGCACTTGCTGAAGTTTTCCAATCTCCTCGTCAATTGCCGCAATAATCGAGCTTTCGTCCATCGCGATCCTCACATGCCGCCAAGTCAAATTGAAACGCAGTTACAGGTTGATTCTAGCTAAACTATCTGGGCGCCCAAATATCCCACTTCAGCCGCTGCGTCGACGCGGTCTGTGGGTCGTTCGCGGCGTTGTGGCCAAGCACGAAGGTAGCATCAGGATTCGAAGCTCCACAGGGATGGCACGAGAGGAGCCAGCCTTTCAATGCTCCTGCCCCCGCCATCTTCAGGGGGCCGCCTCTTCCCAGCGGAGTACAGTAGAAGAGTGGACGAAAGGGTCTTATGACACAGGACATGCAACTCACCTGCAGCGACTGCGGACAGGAATTCACGTTTTCCAGCGAGGACCAGGCCTTTTTCCGGGAGCGTGGGTACTCGGCTCCAAAACGCTGCAAGGCTTGCCGGCAGGCAAAGAAGAACGAGCAATCCGGCGGTGGTGGATACGACCGGAGCCCATCACAAGGCACCAGCGTTACGTGCGCGGGGTGTGGGAAGCAGACCACCGTCCCGTTTGAGCCGCGAGGCGATCGGCCGGTCTATTGCCAGGATTGCTTCCGCTCCAGAAAGAGAGACGGCGGCGACCGCGGAGGCCGCGGTTATCGCCGTTAGCTGAAAAAGAGAAGGGCGCCGCACTGGAGGAAGATTCAGTGCAGGCAGGGCTAGGCCGCAACCTTGAACATCGTGACAGGGTCCGAGCCCTCGCATGGCTGCGAATGCTCAAACGCCCTGCGAGCCTCCAACAGCAAATCGAGCAGGGCGGTCATCCGGACCGCCCTGGCTCGTCTTCGGCTGAAGATCGCTTCCAAAACTCTGCTGCCCGGCCATGAAGTAACTCGCTGGAATAAATCCTCTCGCCGCCAACCATTCTCTGGGTTACCATTCCCGGTATGTTCCGCACAGCTCCTCTTGTTGCCTCGGCTCTGGTGTTGTTGCCTATTGCTGTACCGGCTCAAAAGCAGGTCAAATCCGCTCCTCCTGATCCTTACCGCAACCAGGCACTGGTGATTGAGCGTTCCGAGACCACCTACCGGATGAATGCGGACGGCACCGGGGAGCGCGACGTGCATGCCGTCATCCGTATTCAGTCGGCCGGCGCTGCCCAGCAGTTTGGAGTGCTTGCTTTCTCCTACGCCTCCGCCTACGAGACACCCACCATCAAGATCCTGCGTGTGACCAAGCCCGATGGCAGCGTGGTGAACACGCCGGCTGCGGACGCCATCCAGATGACCTCCGCTGTCAGCCGGGAGGCCCCGCTTTACAGCGACCTCAAGGAACTGCACATTCCCGTGCGCTCCCTCTCGCCCGGCGACACGCTCGAATACGAAGTGGACACCAGGATCTTCAAAGCAGAGACGCCCGGCCAGTTCTGGGGCACAGATCACTTCACCCCGCCCGGAACCGTCATCGTGCTCGCTGAAATTCTCCATCTCCAGGTGCCGGCCGGCAAATTTGTCCAGGTCTGGAGTCCCAATCACAAGCCAGTGATCTCCGACCAGAACGGTGTGCGCACCTATACCTGGAACCTGCCGCAGCTCATTCCAGCGCCCCGCCCCAACGCCAATGACTCCGAGAAGCCAACCCCGCCGCAGGATCCGGATCAAAATGCCGACGGCGAAAACCTTCCCTCCGTGGCCTGGACAACATTCCATAGCTGGAGCGAGGTAGGCGACTGGTACCGCAACCTGGCCCTCAAACAGTCCGCGCCCACCGACGCCATCCGGGCCAAGGCCGACCAGATCACCGCCGGGGCCAAAACCCCCGAGGATCAGGTTCGCGATCTCTACGACTTCGTCTCCGCACATATCCGCTACGTCGGCATTGACTTCGGCATCGGCCGCTATCAGCCTCATACCGCAGCCGAGGTCCTGGCCAACCAGTACGGCGACTGCAAAGACAAGGACACGCTGCTGGAAGCCCTGCTGCGCGCCCGGGGCTTCTCTACCGCGCCCGCACTGATCGGCGCCGGCATCGCTCCCGTTCCCGACGTGCCCACTCCGGCCGTCTTCAATCACGTCATCACCACCGTGAACCTGCCCGGCGGCCGCATCTGGCTCGACAGTACGCCGCCCGACGCGCCTTTCCAGTACCTCAGCGCCGCGATTCGCGACCAGAAGGCACTCGTCGTCTCAGCCGACAAGCCGGCCCTGCTTGAGGCCACCCCGGCAGCCGCCCCGTATCCCTTCTCCGCACAATTTGAGGCCGTGGGCACGCTCGATGCGCAGGGCAAACTCACCGCCAAGATGACCGCCACCTATCGCGACGACGATGAGGCCCTGGTTCGCGCTCTCGCGAATGCCGTGGCGCCTGCCGACTGGGACAAGATTTCGCAGTACATTGCCGCGCAAACAGGCTTCAGCGGCACCACCAGCGATACTCAATTTCAGAACATCGACGACTCTACCAAGCCCATCGTCATGACCTACGACTATGAGCGCCATCCCTTCGGGGACTGGGATAACCACCGCATCGTGCCGCTCTTTCCCGCTCTCGAGTTTCCCAATCTGGAGAGCGACAGTAAGGAGCCGCAACACGATATTCAGCTCGGCGCTCCCCGCACGCTCACGGCCATCACGAAGATCACGTTGCCCGCCGGCTTTCGCCCCAATCTTCCCGATCCCATCCACGTCAAGGCCGCCTACGCCACCTTCGACAAGACCTACAGCTACGAAGGCGACCAAATTGTCGTTCACCGGAAGATCGTGATCCTTCAGAAGAAGATTGCTAAAGCGGAGTGGAAGCAGTATCAGGCCTTCACCAAGAACATCAGCCTGAGTAGCGAGAGTTGGATTGCGCTCAGCGCCCCCCTCGCACCGCCTACGGGCACCGAAGCGGGGAATACAAAGCTCAAGGTGGTCAAAAAGAGCACGGACGGCTCGGGAGTGGTCGCTTCTTCCGTGCCTCCGCCTCCATCTGCTGCCGCTGCTGCGCCAGCCAGTCCCTCCACCAGCAATGCCTCCGCCGCCACGCTGGTCGCCGAAGCGGCCTCCAGACTTGTCCAGCGCGACTGGAGCGGCGCGCGGGACCTGCTCGACCAGGCCAAGGCGAAAGATGAACACGCGGAAAATCTCTGGTCGATGTATGGCTTCATCGCCGAAGTCGAAAGTCATGATTACGAGCAGGCCAAGACCGATTTCCGAAAGGAACTGGAATCCCATCCGGACAACCCGGCTGCGGTGGGAGGCCTTGCCGAAGCCGAGAACCGCACCGGCGAATCCGCTGCTGCCCGGGAAGGCCTGCGCAACTATCTCAAGAGGCACCCTGAGAACGAGCGCATGGCCCTCTACCTCGCCGCGCTGCAAAACCAGGCGGAAGACTACCAGGGCGCGCTCAAAACCCTGCAATCCGCCGCCGCGTCGCACCCCAGTGACCGCTACCTCCAACTGCGCATCAGCGATGCGCTCCTGCGTTTGGGGCGCAACGAAGAAGCGGCTGCGGCTGCCGAGAGTGTCCTCGATGGCACCGACGATCCCAACACGCTCAACGATGCCGCCTACCAGCTCGCCGAGAGCGGCCTCGACCTCAACGTTGCCGAAGCCGCTTCGCGCAAGAGCATCGCCGCCCTAGAAGAGAAGTCCGCGGAGATGACCACCCAACAGGTCAACAGCAACGCCTTCGCCCAGGCCAACTTGCTGGTCGCCTCGTGGGATACGCTGGGATGGATTCTCTTCCGCGAAGGCAAGCCCGAGGCGGCCCTGCCCTATATCAGCTCGGCCTGGCGTGCCTCTTTGCTGGCCGAAGGCGGCGATCATCTCGGCCAGGTTCTGGAAGCGCTGGGCCGCAAGCACCAGGCCGTCAACGCCTACGCGCTTGCCTCGGCGGCGCTCACCCCCGGCATTACGCCCAGCGTTCGAAACCACATCCAGGAAAGCCTTGCACGCCTCAAGTCCGCTGGCTTGAAGCCGACGACCGGCTCAGCCCAGGCCCTTCAGGACGTCCGCACCTACAAGATCAAGCGCCCCGCGGGTGCTAGCGGCTGGGGGGCCTTCCGCCTCGAGATCACCACCGCCGGCGTCCTCCAGTCGCAGCAGATGTCCGGCGACCCCAAGCTCGCCGCCCTCAAGCCGCTGATCGACGCCATGAAGTTTCCCGAGCTGCTGCCGCCCGACTCCAAGGCGCACCTTTTGCGCAGTGCCGTCGTGAGCTGTTCCATGGGCAAAACCTGCCAGCTTGTCCTGGTGCCTGACGGAGGCCTGCAAACCGAGCAACAGTAGGAGGCATCGCGCCGTTCCGGCTCCGCCTCCTACAATGGGGACGGCATTTCCGAAAACCTGGCGCCCAGTCTGGGATGGAGTCAGCAGTCAGGACTTTCCCTGAGAAGCCCTGTCGGCATCCAATCATTGGTAACGCTGCTGTACCAGATTCCTGCCCCTCGGTTTTCCGGAAAATACCGGAATCGACCTGAAAGAAGTTGGAAGGAGACTTCATGGTGTTTCCTCGCTGTTTGGCCGCCGGTTGCCAACCGTCTTCTGCGGCCAGAGGTAAAGGCCTGATCCTCGCGGCCCTTGGCCTTGGATTGAGCGCGTCCACACTCCTGGCGCAGTCCGCGGCGCAGCTTCCCAGCGCTCCCGCGCCCCACCCGGTCGCGCAGCAGACGCTGGCCTGGTCCGATGCCGGCCCAGCCCTTGGGCCACAGCCCGCTTCCGGGCCACAGCCCGCTTCCGGGCAGCAGAACGCAACCACGGCCGCTCCTTCCAGCCAGAACACCCCCATCTGCGGTATCACCCGGATCGGGCGTTGCATCAAGGATCTTGCCGAGGACGACAAGGGCATCTTCACCAGCCCCGCCCGGGTGCGCCCACGCGACGCCTCCTGGCTGCTGCCGCTTGGCGCCGCCACCGGTCTTGCCTTTGCCTATGATGTGGACGCCGAGCAGGCCACCGGCTACGACAAGGGAACCGAAAATACCGCCAACAGCATCTCCAACTTCGGCTCGTTCTATGCCGCTGGCGGGGAAGGCGCGGCGCTCTATTTCCTCGGCTTGGGCATGCACAATTCCAAGCTCACCGAGACCGGCCGCCTCGGCGCCGAGGCGGTGATCGACTCCGGAACCGTCGTCCTGGCCACCAAGCTGATCGCCGACCGCGAACGTCCCCTCATCGGCGATCGCCAGGGGCACTTCTGGACCAATCCCCCCAGCGGCTGGACCTGGGACTCTTCGTTCCCCTCCGACCACTCCGCGGCCACCATGTCGCTGGCCCGCGTCATCGCCGGCGAGTACCCGCGCTGGTACGTCGAGATCCCCGCCTACGGATTCGCCGAAACCATCGCCATCTCCCGCATCATGGCCAACGCCCATTTCCCCTCCGATGTGCTCATCGGGCAGACTGTCGGTTTTCTCTCCGGCACCTACATCCTCAACCACCGCTCCCTCTACCGCGGCAAGAAGCGGAACATGGCGGAACGGATCATCGAGTCGGCCATGCCCGTCGCCTCTGCCCGGGCCCACGCCCTCGGCGTCTCCTTGCAGATTCCCGTCGGCTATTAGTCTCCTGCCGGGCCCCATCCTTTTCACAGCTTTCTCGTGAAAAGGATGGGAGACCGAAAGACCCAGCACCTGACCGGCGTTTCCCGTTCGCCGTTCCGTGGGCGGACCGGGGGCGGCCGTGCTGGCCGCGCCCGCAATCCCGCCGGGTGTTAGCATCAAAGAAAGACTGAAGATGCAGACCAACAAGTTACAAATCATCCCCTTAGGCGGACTCGGCGAGTTCGGAATGAACTGCCTCGCAGTTCGCTGGCAAGATGACATCATCGTGATCGATGCCGGCCTCATGTTCCCCGAGTCCGAACTGCTCGGCGTCGATATCGTCGTCCCCGACATCACCTACCTCATCGAGAACAAGCAGCACGTCCGCGGCATCATCCTCACCCACGGCCACGAGGACCACATCGGCGGACTGCCCTGGATCCTCAATGAGCTCAAGGTTCCCATCTACGCCACCGAGTTCACCCTGGCCTACGTGGAAGGCAAGCTCGAAGAGCACCGCCTGCTCGACGACGCTGAACTCATCGAGATCGCGCCCCGCGAAAAATTCACCATCGGCCCCTTCACCATCGAGCCGATCCGCGTCACCCACTCGCTCGTGGACTGCGTCGCCCTCGCCGTCGAAACCCCGGTCGGCGTCATCATCCACACCGGCGACTTCAAGATCGACCTCGCCCCGCTCGACGATGAGGCCTTCGACCTGCACACCTTCGCCGAGTACGGCAAGCGCGGCGTGCTGGCGCTGTTACAGGACTCCACCAACGTCGAGCGCCCCGGCTACACGCCCAGCGAGCGCGCCGTCGTGCCGCGCCTCGACGAGCTGTTTACGCAGACCAAGAAGAAGCTCTTCTTCTCCTGCTTCTCGTCTTCCATCTACCGCATGCGCATCGCCATGGAACTGGCGCGCAAGCACGGCCGCAAGGTCACCATCATCGGCCGCTCCATGATGGAGAGCACTGAGATCGCGCAGGACCTCGGCTATATCGACGTGCCCCCCGGGCTCATCATCAACCCCGGGCAGATGCGCGACTATCCGCCCGAGCAATTGCTGGTGCTCATCAGCGGAACCCAGGGCGAGCCGCTCAGCGCGCTCAGCCGCGCCGCCGTCAATAACCACAAGCATGCCAAGATCGAAGCCGGCGATACCGTCGTGCTCAGCTCCCGCATCATCCCCGGCAATGAGAAGGGCATCTTCCGCGTCATCGATCACCTCAGCCGCCGCGAAGCCAACGTGATCTACGATGACGGCCAGCACGGCCTCATCCACGTATCCGGCCACGGCAGCCAGGAAGAGATGCGCCTGCTCATCAACCTGGTCCGCCCCAAGTTCTTCATCCCCGTGCACGGCGACTACCGCTACCTGCGGCGCCACGCCCAGCTGGCCATGGAGACCGGGGCCGTGGAGCACGCCATGGTCATTGAAGACGGCGACGTCCTCGAACTGGACCGCGACGATGCCCGCGTGAAAGACAAGGTCACCGCCGGCCGCATCCTTATCGACTCCGGCTCGTCCATCGATGTGGTCGAGGACCTCGTCATCCGCGACCGCCGCATCCTCTCCGAAGACGGCGTGGTGCTGGCCGTCCTCGCCATCAACAAGAAGACCGGCAAGGTGGAGCGCGAGCCCGAACTGGTCATGCGCGGCTTCGGCGGCGGTGACATCGCCGAGCGGGCCCGCGAGACCATTCTCAAGACCCTCGACGCCTTCAGCACCGAAGAGAAGTCCGACTACGGCATGGTCAATGAGAAGGTGCGCGTCGAGCTCAAGCGCCTCATCCAGAAGACCACCGGCCGCCGTCCCATGATCATGCCGGTGATCCTGGAGATCTGATCGCGCGGGCGCTGCTTTACATCGCCTCCGGGCTCTCGATGCCGAGCAGCGCCAGCGCCTTTACCAGTTCGCGCAGCACCACTGCGGCGGTCGCCAGCAGGAACGTCTTCCGCCCCGCGTCCTCTTCCGTCAGGATGTGGTGCTTGTGGTAGAAGTTGTTGAACTCCTGCGCAAGCTGGAAGGCATGCTTGGCCAGATACGCAGGTTCAGACGCGCCAATGCACTGATCCAGAACCAGCGAAAAACGCCCCGCCCGCAGCCACAGCGCCCAAATGTCTTCGTTCTCCTCGCCGGAGAGCTGACTTGCTAACTCGCTGACTCGCTGACTCGCTGCCTTTGCGAACTCTGCCAGCACCGCTTCCGGCGTCGTTTCGCCCTTGCGGAAGATGTTGCGAATGCGCACCACGGCGTACTGGATGTACGGTCCCGTCTCGCCCTCGAAGCTGAGCGCATCCTTGAAGTCGAAGGCGATGACCGAATTCCGCGTGTACTTCAGCATGAAGTAGCGCAGCGCGCCAATCGCAATCTGCTCTGCGATCTTCTGCCGCTCGGCCTCGCTGCGCGCCGTCTGCCGCGCGTCCACCTCGGCGCGCGTGGCGGCGATGAGCTTGTCGATCAGGTCGTCGGCCTTTACGCCGAAGCCCTTGCGCCCGCTCACCTCGATGTACGGCCGGCTCAGGTCCTCCTCAGCGACGGTGTAGCCCAGCTCCACCGCGCAGCGCGGCGTCAGCGCCACCATCTCGTAGCTGAAGTGCGTGTAATGATCGGCCTCGGCCGTGTGCCCCATGCCGCGCAGCGCCTGGATCACGTTGGCCTGCGGATCGGCCTGGCGCGCGTCGATCACGTTGTAGATCGCCGTCGCCCCGCCAAAATGCGGGTGGTCTGCCTCGCCGCCCGTGGTCGAGATCCAGCATTCGCGATCGCTGTACCGGAAGAAGGGCTTGTAGCCGAAGTCGCGCCCCAGCAGCCCAAACTTCCACAGGTGATAGGCAATGTCCTTGCCGACATAGGTCACGGTGCCGTTGGAGCGGACGATCACCTTGGCCTCCTCGTCAGGGCCGGATGTTGTAGCGCCGGTCTCCGGACCGGCTGTACCGGCGTGCCTGGCTGTACCGGCAGCGTCCCCGCCGCCCGGCCGCGTCATCACCCAGCAGCCCTTGTTCTTGCCCTGCTCCTCGAAGTACAGCACGCCCGTCTTCTTGAGCTGCTCGAAGGCCGCTTCCCAGAACTTCAGGTGCAGAATCTCGCTCTCGCGGGGCAGGAAATCGTACTCGATGCCCAGCCGCAGCATGGTCTCGAGATGGCGCTTGAGCACCGCCGTCGAGATCAGCTCCGCAACCTCGGCCGTCTCGTTGCCGCCATGCTCAATCGCGTGCAGCGTTTCGTACCGCAACTTCTTGCGAGCCGCCTGCTCCTCTTCGCTGCCCTCGCTGTACCATTGCGAGGTCCGTGCATAGAGATCCCAGCAGGAATAGTCAATCGCGGCTTTGTGTCCTTCCGTCGCAGCGCGCCGCTCGCACGCGGCGACCAGTTCCCGCACCTGCGCCAGCGTCTTGCCTTCGACGTGCAGAAACCCAACCACCACATCTGCCACCTGCACGCCGGTGTTGTCGATGTAGTTCTGCACATCCACCTTCTGCCCCGCCGCGCGCAGCAGGCGCACAAACGTGTCGCCCAGAATGGCGTTGCGCAGATGCCCGATATGCGCCGCCTTGTTGGGGTTGATCGACGTATGCTCCACCAGCGCATGATCCGCGGGTGCCCCAGGTCTCGATTCTGAGACCTGGAAGTTCGAGTGCCCGACCTTTGCCGCGGCCGGGTGCTCCATCCTTTCGCCAATTTCACCGGCGAATGGGTGGGAGACCACCATCCGCACCGCCGCGGCCCTCTCCAGCCGCGCATTGATATAGCCCGCCCCTGCGACCTCAAATCCGGTGAATCCCTCGACCGAACCGAGCGCGGCGACAATCTCCTGTGCGATCACCTTCGGCGCCTTGCGTAGCTTGCGCGCCAGTTGCAGGGCCACCGGGGTCGCGATCTCGCCAAAGCGCAGGCCGGGCGGCGTCTCGATCGGTACCGTCTCGTCGGCCAAGCCGTATTTCTCGTTGAGCACCGCGCGAATCGCGTCGCCAAGCCTCTTTTGCAGTTCCAGAACCAAAGCGGAATCCCTCGAAAGTCCTTGATTTTCCAAGCCAATTCTATCAGCGCGCAGCTTTGCCGCGGTTTGACCCCGCTCGCCGCCGAACCCTAAGATTGAAAAGAAGATTCTCGCCTGCCGTCGGGGCGAACTGCGAGCAAAGATCCCGCCCATGGCTGATTCCGCGAAAAGCTCAAACCGCTTTTATCTCACCACGCCCATTTATTACGTGAATGCGCGGCCGCACCTGGGCCATGCGTATTCCACCATCGTCTGCGACGCGGTAGCGCGGCGCAAACGGGCCCTGGGCATCGACACCTGGTTCCTCACGGGCACCGATGAGCACGGCCAGAAGATCGAGCGCAGCGCGCGCCTCGCCGGCCGCACGCCGCAGGAGTTCGCCACCGCTATCTCCGCCGAGTTCCGCGGCCTGTGGGATCGCCTCGGCCTCACCTACGACGACTACATCCGCACCACCGAGCCGCGCCACAAGCGCGGCGTGCAACACCTCTTCGCCACCCTGCGCGAGCGCGGCTACATCTACAAAGGCTCCTACACCGGCCAGTATTGCGTGAGCGACGAGGCCTGGGTCGACGGCCCCCCCGGCACCATCTGCCCCGACTGCGGCCGGCCGACGGAAACCGTCAGCGAAGAGAACTACTTCTTCAAGCTCTCCGCCTTCGAGCGCAAGCTGCTGGAGTTTTACGAGACCAATCCCGGCTTCATCGGCCCCGAGTCGACCCGCCGCGAGGTCATCAGCTTCGTCCGCAGCGGCCTCAAGGATCTCTCGGTAAGCCGCACCAGCTTCACCTGGGGCATTCCCGTGCCGGGCGACGAGAAGCATGTTATCTATGTCTGGCTCGACGCCCTGGCCAACTACATCACCGCTCTCGGTTATGGCTCCGATGCCCCCGAGGACAAGGCGCGCTTCGCGAAGTTTTGGCCCGCCGACATGCACCTGATCGGAAAAGAGATCAGCCGCTTCCACTGCGTCTACTGGCCGGCGTTTCTGATGGCCGCGGGCGTGGAACCGCCGCGCTCGGTGCGCGCCAACGGCTGGCTGCTCTTCGACCAGGGCAAGATGTCCAAATCCAAGGGCAACATCGTCCGCGCGGAAACTGTGATGGAAATCCTGGGCGCCGATGCCTTGCGCTACTTTTTGCTGCGCGAAATTCCCTTCGGCCAGGACGGCAACTTCTCCTTCGACGCGCTGGTGCAGCGCTACAACGGCGATCTGGCCAACGGCTATGGCAACCTGGTCAGCCGCGTCGTCAACATGGTCCACAAGTACTTCGGCGGCGTGGTGCCGGAGTCAGGTGCTCCAACGCCAGCCGAATCCGCCCTGCGCGCCAGCGCCGAGAAGACCATCGCCGAGTTCGGCCCTGCATTTGATGAGCTTAACTTCTCCGACGCGCTGAAAAGCCTGTGGGCTTTGGTGGCGGAGACGGACGGTTACCTCACCGCGAACGCGCCCTGGAAGAAGCCTGCGGAGCGCAGCGACGAAGACCATCAGGCGCTCCAGGCCCGCGTGCTGTCCACCGCGGCCGAGGCCATTCGCATCATCACCGCGCTGGCCTATCCAATCCTGCCCGATGCCACCGCGAAGGTCTGGCATCAAATGGGCCAGGGTTCGCTCGCGGAGGCCGCCGGGCAGTCGTTTCTGACGCGCCTTGCCTGGGGCGGACTGAAGCCGGGCACCAAGTTCAACGAACCCGCGCCGCTGTTTCCGCGCGCGGAGAAAGATGCAGTCGAGCGTATGCAGAATCTGGAAGACCAGAACAACAAGAGTGCGGTGGAAGCCGCCAGCCAGGGTGAGGCGGTCTCGCCCAACCCGGCCACGGCCTCGCCCTCGGTAGCTCCGACCACATCCACCGATAAGCAGGATGCGCGCGCCAGTGAAGTGCTGACGCCCACCACGGCGGTCAATCCTGGCCAGGCCGCGGCCACCGCTCCTGTGCACGCTGCACCCGCGGGTCAAGCCAGCCCGCGCCTGAGCACCTCGCCGGTCTCCGCGCCGCCCAGCGAGCCCGCCGCGCAGCCGCATCCGAACACGGCTGCTCCCGCCGAGCCAGTCCAAGGGTCGGCCGCACCGCAGGAGCAGCACATCACCATCGATGACTTCGCCAAGGTCGACCTGCGCGTCGCCCAGATCCTGGTCGCCGAGCGCGTGCCCAAGGCCGACAAACTGCTGCGCCTCGAAGTCGATCTCGGTTACGAGAAGCGCCAGATCCTGGCCGGCATCGCCCAGTACTACGAGCCGGAGAAGCTCATCGGCCGCAAAATTGTGATCGTCGCCAATCTGGCACCGCGCAAGATGCGCGGCCTGGAGTCCAACGGTATGTTGCTCGCCGCCTCGCTGCCACCCGATGGCGCGCCCGTACTGGCCGGATTCCTCGAAGAGGTTCCGCTGGGGGCGCGGCTCAAGTAGTCCGCGATCTCCCTCTCCTCCGTAGATTGGGTGCTCCAGGTCTCGATTCTGAGACCTGGGAGGGAATCAAGCTCAACCCATCGCTGATCTGCAAGGAAGGGCAAAGGATCCAACCCATTGCTCATCGACTCCCACGCCCATCTCGATAGCCCCCGCTACTCCGACGATCGCGATGCCATGCTGGCGCGCGCCGCTGAAGCCGGTGTGGGCGCAGTCCTCTCCATCGGCATCGGCGAGGGCCCGGCGGAGATGCACCAGGCCTTCGAGCTCTGCCGCACCTACAACGCCCAGCGCGCCGCCGGCGCAAAGCTGCCGCAGCTCTACGCCTCCGCAGGCGTCTATCCGCACAACACCCATGAAATCGACGACCAGGTTCTCGCGAAGCTGGACGCTCTGCTCGCAGAGCCGGAGGTTATCGCCTGCGGCGAAATCGGGCTGGACTACTACCACGAGGGCACACCCCGCGATGTGCAGCGCACCGGGCTGATCCGGCAGCTCGAAGTCGCCGCCCGTCGCAAGCGCCCCATCCTGATCCACTGCCGCGGCACCCATGAATCCACCGACGCCTGGCAGGATCTGTTCGCCGTTCTGGACGAGCACTGGCGGCCTACCGGGCTGGGCGGCATCATGCATTGCTTCGGCGCGGGATGGGAGGAAGCGCGGCGGTCGCTGGAGATGGGTTTTCTCATCTCCTTCGCCGGCAACCTCACCTATCCCAAGGCCCAGCCGCTGCGCGATGTGGCCGCGCGCCTCCCGCTCGAGGGAGTGCTGGTCGAAACCGATGCCCCCTTCCTTGCGCCCAACTCCTATCGCGGCAAGCGCAACGAGCCCGCCTACGTCGCGCAAACTGCGCAAACCTTGGCCGGACTGCTGGGCAGGGAAGTAGCGGAGGTGGCGGAAGCCACCACGCGCAACTTCCTCCGCCTGTTCCAGCTCCCGCCCCTCGCGTAAAAGCATGCGGGCGGCAGCCTTTTGGTAAAGTTTTGATGGGTGAATAGACATGGCACAGGAAAACTCATTCGATATTGTCAGCAAGGTCGACCTGCAGGAAGTGCGCAACGCCATCGACCAGGCCCTCAAGGAGATTCGCCAGCGCTTCGATCTCAAGGATTCCCACTCGGAGATCAAGATGGAGGGCGATGACGCCATCCAACTCGCCTCGGCCAACGAGTACAAGCTCGAGGCCATCAAGGAGATTCTCGGTCAAAAGCTGGTCAAACGGGGCGTCTCGCTCAAGAACCTGACCTACGGCAAAGTGGAGCCGGCGGCCGGCCAGAGCGTGCGCCAGAAGATCACCCTCCAGCAGGGCATCCCCAGCGAGAAGGCCAAGGAGATCGTCAAGCTCATCAAGGACGCCAAGAAAAAGGCGCAGGCCAGCATCCAGGGCGACACCGTGCGCGTCTCCAGCAAGGACCGCGACGAGCTGCAATCCATCATCGCCATGCTGCGCGGGCGCGACCTGGGAGTGGACCTGCAGTTCACCAATTACCGGACCAATTGAGCTCGAATCGGGTATTCTGAAAGCGTCTGGTACTTCGGGGAACTTTGAGCACACTGACCATAGCAACGGCGCGCGAGGTCTTCGAACTGCTGCGCGAAGACATGGTGGCCATCGAGCAGGAGCTCGGCCGCGATGCCGCTTCCAGCGTCAGCACCATCACCGAGATCGCCGAATACCTGCGCGAAGGCGGCGGAAAGCGCATTCGTCCCTCGCTGCTTCTGCTGGCTGCGCATCAGCTTGGCTACCATGGCCCCGGCGCCATTCGGCTGGGCGCGGTGGTGGAGATGGTGCATGCGGCCACGCTGGTCCACGATGACATCATCGACGGGGCCGACACCCGCCGCGGCCGTCCCTCGGCAAACACCACCTGGGGCAACGAAAAGTGCGTGCTGGCCGGCGACTGGATGTACATGCAGGCCTTCAAGGTCGCCCTCGAAGAGAAAAACTTCTACATCCTCGAGCTGCTGATCGGCCTCACCCAGCAGATGGTCGAGGGTGAGCTGCTGCAGATCCAGAAGCTGGGCAAGGCCGTCTCCGAAGCCGAGTACTACGACCTGATCTTCCGCAAGACCGCATGCCTGTTCTCGGTCTCCATGCGTATGGGCGCGGTGCTGGCCGGCGCCACAGAGGCCGAAGAGAACGCCTTCGCCACCTATGGACGCGGCGTCGGCCTGGCCTTCCAGATCGTCGATGACGTGCTCGATCTCACCGCCAGCGAAGAAGTGCTGGGCAAGCCCGTGGCCAGCGACCTGCGCGAGGGCAAGGCCACCCTGGCCGTGATTCACGCCTTCGACCACGGCACCGCCTCCGATCGCAAGGCCATCCAGCGTGTGCTCGACGATCGCAGCTTTGAGAACGTCAGCCGGCAGCAGATCCAGGAAGCGCTGGTGCGCAACGGCTCGGTGGAGTACGCCATGGCCGCTGCCGACCGCTATGCCAGCCAGGCGCGCCAGGCGCTGGCCGGCTTCTCCGACTCCGATTTCAAGCGTGCCCTGCTCTGGGTCCCCGAGTTCGTCGTCGCCCGCGAAAAGTAGCGGCAGCTATTCCGGTTCTTCAGCGGTTCGAGTCCTTCAGATTGCACTGAGCCTTTTCCAAATCCTATGAGCGAAAAAGAAATCTGGTCCGCCGCCGATCTTTACTTTGCCGACCTGCTTGCCCCCAGCGACGCGCAGTTAGATGCCGCGCTTGCAGCCAATCGTGCCGCCGAGCTGCCCGCCATCGATGTCTCGCGCAACCAGGGCAAGTTCCTGCACCTGCTGGTGCGCATCACCCAGGCCAAGCGCGTCCTCGAAGTAGGCCTGCTGGGCGGCTACAGCACCATCTGGATGGCCCGCGCGCTGCCCCAGGGCGGGCGCATCCTCTCACTGGAATACAGCCAGAAGCACGCCGACGTCGCCCGCAAAAACCTTGACCGCGCCGGGCTGCTCGACCGCGTGCAGATTCGCGTCGGGGCGGCTCTTGAAACCCTGCCGGTGCTCGCCGCCGAAGGAGCCGGGCCCTTCGACCTCATCTTTCTCGATGCCGACAAGCCGAACAACCCCAATTATCTTGAGTGGGCGCTGAAGCTCTCCCGGCCTGGCACCGTCATCGTGGTCGATAACATCGTGCGCCAGGGCAAAGTGGCCGACGCCGGCAGCAGCGACGCCGACGTGCAGGGCTCGCGCAAGACCGTCGAGCGCATGGCCGCCGAGCCGCGCCTCAGCGCAGTCGTCATGCAGACGGTGGGGAGCAAAGGCCACGACGGATTTTCCATCGCGGTGGTGCAGGAAGTCCGCAACTAGTCAGCCATCATTCCGTGCAGCGCTTCGGCATAGTGGGGCGGCAGAGCTTTCCGCTGCAACTGGTCGTCGCACACCACGTGCACGGTTTCGCCCTCCGCCAGCAGCGCCGGTTCGCCGCCGTCGTGTGCTTTGCGCAGGATGCGATAGGCAAACTTGAGCACTGAGCCGCGCAGCAGCGCCGGCCGGGTCTCGATCTGGATCACATCGTCGTAACGTGCCGGCGAACGGTAGCGGCACTTCGCTTCCACCACCGGCAGAATGCACTCGTGCTCGCGCTCAAGCTGGCTATAGGCCAGTCCCAGCGAGCGCAGCAACTCCACGCGTCCCAGCTCAAACCAGACCAGGTAATTGGCATAGTAGACGATGCCCATCTGGTCGGTCTCCGCATACCGCACCCGCACTTCCGTGGTCACCGGCATTCGTGCTCCAGAGAACAGAGAACAG
>DAIDLI010000060.1 GCA_027449545.1 Acidobacteriaceae bacterium
GTCGCCGCCGATCGGCTGCGGCAAGCTCCGCGGTCCCACATCGAACTCATCGATCGTGAATCCGGCCACCGCCGCCTCGGCCACCGGCCACAACAGCGGTTCTCCCTGATCGAGCGGAAGAGCATGCTGTCCCAGCATGGCGAGACGCTGCGCCATCCGGATCGAAAGCCCCAGGTCCGGAGCCAGAGGAAACCGCGCCCGCGTCGCAAACAGCGCCCGTGTCAGCGGGTACAGAACTGCCGAATTGATCATGCCGGCGTGCGGCGGCAACGAATAGCGTGGCACCGCCAGATCCACGCCGCCGGCCAGCACCGCATTCGCCAGCAGGCGCAGTCCACCCGCCCCCAGCGACTCCGCGCCCGGCCCCAGCATCAGCACCGCGCGCGCCTGGCTCTCCTGCCCCAGGCTGTACGCGTTCATGAAATCAGGTGCCGTAAGACTCCACCCTGCGTTCGCCGGCGGTGCCGCGATCACCCGCAATTTCTCCGGCACGTGCGCCGGCAGCGGGCTCTCGCTGGCAATCAACAGCCCTTCCATCGGGAATACCGCGGCCAGGTTCGTCAGCAGCGCCTCAAACTGCTCAGGCAGCATTGCCGTGACCAGCACCAGCAGGTCGGCCGTGGGCGGCGGTGAAGAGGAGCTAAGCTCGGAAATCGAATCTGCTGTCGCCATTGAATACGCCGAAGCTACCGCATCCATCCTGGGCGGCCCGGGAAAATCCGGCACACCCTACGCTTCTACCAAGTCTATAGGTTCAGAATACCGGTGATCGGCGTTCGCAACCATCCCGGCCGGTTGTTCAGTTCGTAGACCAGTTCGTACAGCGCCTTTTCCAGCAGGTAGGCCTCCAGCAGCGCCTGCGCGGTCTCCGCTGGCGGCAGCAGCGCCGGATTCTCCGCAATCGCCGCGCGATAGGCAAACAGGAATTCGCTGGCCGCGGCATCCTGCCAGGCCCGCGCCCAATCTTCCAAGCCGCCATCGTAGGCATTGCCCGCCTCAGCGTGCGATGCTGCGAATCGCTCCAGCCCCGCGTAAGCCGCGTAGGAGAACGAGCGCATCATCCCGGCCACATCCTTCAACGGGGAATGCTTCCGCTTGCGCTCCACCAGCGAACGCGCCGGCTCACCTTCAAAATCCAAAAGAACGAAATCCCCGCCGTTCTCTCCGCCTTTGCCGCGCCCCTTGGTGCGCAGCGTCTGGCCCAAATGAAAGTCGCCATGAATGCGAATCCGCTGCCCGCCCGCCGGCAGCGTCCCCAGCGTGCGCGCCCGCGCCACCAGCGACAGCCGTCGCGACAGCAGCAACCCGGCCGCGTCCGAAGTCGCATCGTCCAGGCCCGGCAAGCTGCGCTTGAGCGCCTCCAGATTGGTCCGGATCTGGGCTTCGATCCGCGCCGCGGCCTGGCCAAGATCCTCCGCCGTCAGCGGCTCGGGAACAAAGCCCGGCTGGTCCGAAGGCGTGCTCAAAGCCAGATGCATCTCCGACGTGCGCCGTCCCAGCAGCGCCGCATCCTGCAACAGCGCCTGCCCCGCCTGCATCTCTGTCGCAATCTCCGGCCGCTCAACAAGAAAGCTCGGCCGCGCGACAGCCGGTGGAGCTGACTTCTGCGTTACCTCAGCAAAAAACTCCTGAAGACGCGCCAGAAACCACTCCCAGCCGTCGCCCTGGTTGGCCACAAAACCCTGCAGCAGCGCCACCGTCGTCTTTTCGCCGTGTGCAGGCGTCACCGACAGTTCTCCCAGGAAAGGCGGCATGCGCTTGAAGTGCGCCACCTCCGTCAGGAAGCGCCCGATCTCCACATCCGGATTCTCGCCGCTCTCCAGATGCCGGAACAGCTTGAGGATGAGCTGATTGCCAAACAGAATCGAAGTGTTCGACTGCTCCGCCGATCCCGTCCGCGAGTTCAGCCGCGGCCCCAGGTGCAGACCGGCGAGTGCGCTCGATGCTCGCGCATCGAGTCTGCCTTCCAGAGGCGCCGGATTTCCCGCCGAAGGCGACTCCCGGGGCTGCAAGCTCTGCGCCCCCGCCGAAAGACTGAACGGTGCCGTGGAACGCGGCGGCGCCGCCGCCTCGCCCGGCTGTGCGCTCAAAGGCGCCGGCGCAACCGGCAAGCTCGTTCCTGCCTGCGAGAGCGGCGCATCATCCAGGGCGGCCACCGGCGCGGCCTCGCTGCTCAGGGCTGCCTGCTCCGCTGCGCGGCCAGCCAGCGCCAGCGTGCTGTTGCATTCGATCAGCTTCAGCAGTTCCTGATGGAATTCCGGCTTCGCTACCGCGTCATACACCACCACCTGCCCGCCATACGACTCGAAACGGGCCACAATGGTGCTCGGCGGCACCGCCCCCGCCTCCTCCGCATCGCTCGCAATTTGGATCGCCAGCGGAAGCTGGTAGAGATCGGGCATGCCCTCGTCGTATCCCACCTCGCAATAAACCAACGCAAAGGGGAACCCGCCGGAGCTTGGCTTTCCTCGCCGCGGATCCGGCGAACAGCCCTCGCTCTCCGCCGGCAGTTCCACCCAATCCCGAACGCGCGCCGTCTTGATGGCCCGGGTCTTGGCTCCGAACCAGCGCTGCCGCGGCAGCCACGCCGGCAATGCCGTCTCCAGCAGTTCTCTCCCCGGGCCCGACAAAAATCCCGCCCAGCCGCCCGCCATCATATCCGCCGCGGGCGTCTCCTGCTCCCCAAACTCCAGCTCCGGCAAAATGTCTGGCTCGCCCTCCGGCGCGTGCAGCTCCAGCCACAGGAACGAGTACGGCGCCAGCGACAGCGCATACGGCTCGTCACTGACTGCGGGGAATGGAACGTACCCCAGCATCTCCACCGGCTGCATGCCTGCATAACTCGACAGATCGAGCGTAACCGGCTGAGCGAAGCGGCTCAGGTTGGCCACACACAGCACCGTCTCGTGTGTGCCGTCGCCGCGGTCCAGGTCGCGCAGGTAGGCCAGAATCTTGCGGTTCGCGGGATTCAAAAATGTGAGCGTGCCGCGTCCAAACACCTGGAACAGCTTGCGCAGCGCGATCATGTTATGCGTCCAGTGGAGCAGGCTCGACTGGTCGCTGAGCTGCGCCTCCACGTTCACCACCTGGTACCCGTAGATCGGATCCATGATGACCGGAAAGTACAGCCGCGCTGGATCGCATTTGGAAAAGCCGGCATTGCGGTCCGATGTCCACTGCATGGGTGTGCGCACGCCGTTGCGGTCGCCCAGGTAAATGTTGTCGCCCATGCCGATCTCATCGCCGTAATAAAGTACCGGCGTGCCCGGAAAACTCAGCAGCAGCGAGTTCAGCAGTTCGATCCGCCTGCGATTGTTGTCCACCAGCGGGGCCAGCCGCCGCCGAATCCCGACGTTCACGCGCATGCGCGGATCCGCCGAATACGCAAAATACATGTAATCGCGCTCATCGGCCGTCACCATTTCCAGCGTCAGCTCATCGTGATTGCGCAGAAACAGCGCCCACTGGCAGTTGTCGGGAATGGGCGGAGTCTGCGCCATGATGTCGGTGATGGGCAGCCGGTCTTCCTGCCGCAGGGCCATATAAATCCGCGGCATCAGCGGGAAGTGGAAGGCCATGTGACACTCATCGCCATCGCCGAAGTAAGGCCGCACATCCGCAGGCCACTGGTTGGCCTCCGCCAGAATCAGCCGGTTGGCAAACTCCGCGTCGATCGCGGCGCGAATCGCCTTCACCGCCGCATGGGTCTCCGGCAGGTTTTCGCACGAGGTGCCGTCGCGCTCGCATAGATATGGAATCGCGTCCATGCGCAGCGCGTCTACGCCCATGTCCAGCCAGAAGCGCATCGCCTTCAGCACTTCTTCCAGCACCCGCGGGTTGTCGTAATTCAGATCCGGCTGGTGCGCAAAGAAGCGGTGCCAGTAATACGCCTTCGCGGCTTCATCCCAGGTCCAGTTCGACTTCTCCGTATCGGTGAAGATGATGCGTGCGTCCTTGTACTTCTGGTCGCTGTCCGACCACACGTACATCTCCCGCTCCGGCGATCCGGGCGGCGCCTGGCGCGCGGCCTGGAACCACGGATGCTGATCGCTGGTGTGGTTCACCACCAGCTCGATCATCACCTGCATGTTGCGCTGGTGCGCCGCATCCAGAAAGGCTTTAAAATCGCTCAGGGTTCCATACGACGGATTCACATCCGAGTAGTTGGAGATGTCGTAGCCGTCATCGCGCAGCGGCGAGGGGAAAAACGGCAGAAGCCACAGGCAGGTTATGCCCAGGTCCTGCAAGTAATCCAGCTTTGAGATCAGGCCCGGGAAATCGCCGATCCCGTCGTTGTTCGAATCGGCGAACGCGCGCACGTGCAGCTCGTAGATGATCGCATCCTTGTACCAAAGGGGATCGGTTGCGCTGGCCAGCTTCTTCACGTTCTCTCCGACTCTCCGATTTCAGAAAGCTCCCGCTCGATCGTTCTCAAGCTCGGTGCTCGCGCCGCACCCGGAAAACATGCGCGGGCTTGGTTCCCGGCCGCAGCGCCACAAAATTGCGCCGCCCCTTCCACACGTACTGATCTCCGCCATTGAGCAGATCCTGGACAACGAAGCTCTCCTCCGCCTTCAGTCCCAGCGCTCCCAGGTCCAGATCCGTCCATCCGCTCTGCTCGTAAACCGCATCGAGATTCACCACCATCAGCAGCAGATTATCGAAATCCGGCGTCGCTTTCGAATAGCAGATCAGGTTCGGGTTCTCGACGGGATGAAACCGCAGCGACTCGTTTGAGTGTAACGCCACATTCTCGCGCCGGATCTGATTCAGCTTGGTAATCAGCGGCACCAGCGACCCCGGGGCGTTCCGGTCGCGCTGCCGGATCTCGTATTTCTCGCTGTTCAGATACTCTTCCGACTCGCTCCTGCCCGGCGCGGGCGCAGCCGGCGCATTCTCCGCCAGTTCGTAAGCCGGCCCGTAGATGCCGTAGCTCGCCGCCAGCGTAGCGGCCAGAATAATGCGCTGCATGAACGCCGGCGGCCCGCCCTCCTGCAGCGCCCTGTGCAGAATATCCGGCGTATTCGGCCAGAAGTTCGGCCGGAAAAAATCGCTCACCGGGGGCTGCGTCAGTTCCTTGAGATACTCCTCGAGCTCGCCGCGAGTATTGCGCCAGGTGAAGTAAGTGTAAGACTGCGTAAAGCCGCGCTTGGCCAGCCCGTACATCACATGAGGCCGCGTGAAGGCCTCGGCCAGATAGATCGTCTCCGGATATTTCCTGCTCAGCGCGCCCAGACACCACTCCCAAAACGGCAGCGCCTTGGTGTGCGGATTATCCACCCGGAATGTAGTTACCCCGCGCTCGATCCAGAACTCGAACACCGAGTACAGCTCATCCCACAGGCCACGCCAGTCTTGACTCTCGAAGTTCAGTGGATAGATGTCCTGGTACTTCTTGGGCGGATTCTCGGCATACTGGATCGTTCCATCCGGCCGGATCACAAACCAGTCCGGATGCTCCTTCACCCAGGGATGATCTGGCGAGCACTGAAAGGCAATATCCAGCGCGATCTCGATGCCATGCGTCTTCGCCGCCTTCACCAGCCGGTCGAAGGCCTCGAAGCTGCCCAACTCGGGATGAATCGACTTGTGCCCGCCGCAGCCCTCTTCGCATTCGCTGCCGTCGGGCCGGACGTCCGGCGCATTGGCATCGCCGATTGCCCAGGGGCTCCCGGGTGCTCCCGGCGGCGCCGTTGTCGTGTTGTTCGGTCCCTTGCGGTAGGAGCGCCCAATCGGATGAATCGGCGGCATGTAGAGGATGTCGAAGCCCATCGCCGCAATCTCGGGGAGCTGCCGCTCCACATCGGCGAAGGTGCCGTGCCGCCCCGGATGCGGCGAGGCCGAGCGCGGAAACAGCTCGTACCACGCCGAAAACCGCGCCCGCTCGCGATCCACCCACAGCGGCAGCTCCGGCTCGTACCGCGTCGCATGGGTCAGGTCCGGATAGGCATCCATGAGCCGCAAAATCTCTTCGCTCACCGGAAAGCCCACCCCTTCGATCGCGTGGAGCGCCAGATCCTCCAGCCGCTGCGCGGCCTCCGCCAGCTTGCGGGCATCCGCGCCCCGCGCGCGCTTCGCGCCCTGCTGCAGAAGCAGCGCGCCGCTCCGCAGGGCCAGCGCAATGTCCTCCTTCGTCGTCGGCGGAACCGACCCCTGTTGCCGCCCAGCCAGGCGCTTGCGCATGTCTGCCGCCCAGCCGGCAAAGTGGTCGATCCAGGCCTCCACCGTAAAGATCCATTCGCCCAGCCGGTCCACGGCAAACGATCCGCTCCACAGGTCGTTGCCGAGAGCGCGCAAGGATGCGCTCCGCCATGGCTTCTCGCCCACCCGCTTGTACAGCACGCGCGCGGCCACCACATCATGCCCATCGGCATAAATCGCCGCGCCCACATGCACGGCATCGCCCACGATGCGCCGCACCGCATACCGTCCGCAATCCAACTGCGGCGTCACTGCTTCAATGACCACCCGGTTACGGCCATGACTTGGCTTCCGCACCAACCATCCCTCCCAGACAAGTGTGCTGTCTCTTATGGCATCTCAGCACTTCGCATCCAAACACACTGCCATCCTGAGCGAATTGGGCCGGTTGTGCAAGCGCAGGACGCGCCGGCAGCAATTCCCTCTTCACTGTAGGACACCACACCGCTCCAGATGAAGCGATGAATCAGGATTCATTCGCACTCGAAAGGGAAAACCTGCTATGGATGCGCTGTCCCGGACGCCGCCTGCGGATTGCCGGCCTCGCCCGCGCTCATCGGCAGTTCCAGCGCGAACAACGAAGCGCCGCCCTGGTCGGCATGCAGCCACATGCCGTGAAATGCATTCTGCAACTCCGGATGCTGCGCCAGAATGCCGGCCATCAGAGTCACCACCTGCTGCCGCGCAACCGGCGGAGAGCGCAGCTCCGCCACCTGCGCGGGATCGGGCGCATAATGCACATCGAGATCGAGGGGGCCCAGCGCCGTAGTTGTGTCCACCGCGGTCACGTGGAAGGTCGTCCCATGAGCATTGATCGTGATCGGGGTATTGTTGGCCGGAAGATCCGCATGTACCTGGCTGGTCTCGTTGCGCAGCTTCTCCAAGTTCTGACTGGCCAGGAAGTTCACCGGGTCAAGCAGGTAAGTCGCAAGGTGATAGTAGAAGTATGCGCCCCAGTTCGCGTTTTCCTTGGCGAACTTACGCGCATTCTGCCAGTACCACACCCCGTCGTGACCATTCAGCACCATCGGCTTCTCAAAAAAGCCCGCCAGCTGCCATTTGTTGCCGGGCGCCTGCGCCAGGATGAGCGCCACCTGCTGCGGCTGCGGCACGCCGGTGGCATGCAGAATCGCCACCGCATAGGTGCCTTGCGGCAAATTATTAAAGTTGAATCCCACCACCGGCGATCCGCAGTAAAAATCCGTGCTCGCGGAGGACGGGTCCATCGATGCATCCAGCAGATACACCTCGTCCACCGTCACCGTCGCGCTTTGGATCAGGGGATGCAGGTAGTTGACCGTCTGCTCAATGCCATTGAAGTCCGCCGCGATGGCCGGCAGCGTGTTGGCGCGCAGCCCCTGCAAATCGCTGCTCTGCACCTCGCCCAGAATCGTGCGCGCGGCATTCACCAGCGGATCGCGCTGCGCCGCTGTCATCTGCGCCTGCGTGGTGCACGAGGCACCGTAAGCCTGGGGAAGAAACAAGAAGGCGCAGACCAGCGCCGCCCCGGAAAATATCCGCCGTAGCATTACTCGATTCCGAAACATGGCCGCAGATCACTCCATCGCATAGAACGCGCAGGGCCAGCCTGCACCCCGCCGCACGGGCCGACACAACTTTGCCCTGTCACAGGTAGGATGCGAAGACCGGCTTTCGCGGCGGCATACGCCCTAAAATGCGCGTCGGGAATTCCCTGGCCTGCGCGCCGCCGAGCGTTGCTCACGCCGCCGGCCGCTCCAGGGGCTCTTCCATGGCTGGGCCGCCCCTGTGCGCCACCTCGCTCCGCGAAAGCGCCGCCAGCGCGTGCCGCAGCACCTCCTGCTTCACCGCTTCAATCGGCATCGGCGCAACCACCGTCATCCCCCCCACCAGCCGGCTCAGATCCTGATAAGCGCGCCGGTTGATGTGAATGAACTCCAGCGGATACTCCGGCTTGCGCGCCCGCGCCTGCACCGGATCCGCATCCAGGATGTAGCTCACATCCGGCCGCGGCACCACTGCCATCACCAGGCGGATGAACATCCGCATCAGCGGATTGCTCAGCGTCAGATTGGCCAGTTCATCGTACATGTAGCGGTCGAAGATCACCAGGTCCGCGCCGGAGTTGGCCGCTTTGCGCATCGCATCCCGCGTGGACAGCGCATCCAGCGAATACAGAAACAGGCGCACGCACGCCATCGGCCAGGAACGCACGTTCTTGTCGCGCCGGTTGATAGGCCGCTCCGGGCTGCCTACCCCCTTGTCGCCCTTGAAGATCTTGTGTCCCGAGCTCTCGCGCAGCCCTGTAAGCTGCGCGATATCGTCCCAGAACCGGATCACCTGCACCCGCAGGCCCATCTGCTCGGCTGCCGTGCGCAGTGCATCGATCTGGGTGCTCTTTCCCGCCCCGTCAATCCCTGAAAAGCTTACGCTGACCACCTGTTCGCCACCCCGGCGCTGCTGCATGATCTCCGCTCCATTGCAGTTGATTTGTCCATTGGTTAATGCGGCTGGCTCGGGCTGGCATGCGACAGCGCCGCCACCGTGCCCACCGCCGCAGCCGCGCCCACCACGATGCCCAGCCGGATAAAAATCCGCCGTACGCGATGCTGTTTAGCGGGTGCAATGACTGCGCCCGCCGGGCGCGACGCAGTCATGCCGGAGGCCTTCTCGTACGGAGCCGCTGCCGTGCCCACCGCCGGCGCCGCCGGCGCGCCCGCCTGGCTGCTGCTCTGCGCTGCGTCCTGCTGCGCCGGCGTCTGCTGGCCCTGCGCACCGGAAGAAGTTGCCTGCGGCTGCTGCGCGCCCTGCTGGCGCGGAGCTGCTGCCGCCGGTAACGCCGGCACTCCGAGCAGCACCGCGAGCACGCCAACAACGAACCGCTCTGCCAATCCTCTTCTCACCTTGCCTCCAATCTTGCCTGCCTCAGCAACCTGCCTCAGCAGCAACCTGCCTCAGCAGCAGCCTGCTCAGGCGGCGTTGGCCGCGGGCTGCTCCGGGTAGGCTGCGCTCCGGTACCCGGCAGCCGCCGGACCAAAGCTGGCCACCGCTTCCCCGTTCGAGCCGTACACCCGGAATAACCGTCCCACGCCCGTCGATCGCAGCGACGGCCAGATCTCCGGACGAATTCCCGCCAGCCGCACGTCTCCATTTCGCTTGAGCGTCTCTTCCAGGCACGAAAACAGCAGGTGGACGAGCGCCTTATCCACGCTCCGCACCCGCGAGCAATCCAGCACTACGGCTGGACGAATCAAGTTTGAGATGCGATTCTCCAGCCGCCCCACAAATTCTCTTTCCCGCCGCGCGTCGCTCCGCTCGGGAACCTCTTCCACCACTACAGCGCGTTGTGTCGATGTCATGCCTGTCCCATGTAGTGCTCAGTTGAAATCACCGCCTGCCCGGCCAGCGGGCCTGCGGTGGCGTGGCCTCAGGCGGCCGTGCGTTCCTCAAAGCGGCTGGTCGTTTGCAGCAGCTCTGCCAGTTCCGCTTCCGGATTGCGCCGCGCGTGCGTCACCATATTGCGTGCGTAGCGCAGCAGCGTCCCAAGGTTGGTGTTGTACCAGCAGCATTCCGTCATCCGCGGCGACAGCCCGCAAACAAAGCGAAGCCGCTTCAAGCTACTCGGCGACGCCAGCAGCGCCGACGTCAAGCGGTGGTTTCCATCCAGGATCGTCAGCGGCTCGCCTTCATTCACCCCGATAAGGATCACCGCAGCAAAGCCTGGATCCTCCTGGGCATACAAATCTCGAATTGCCGCGATCTTGGAAAGGAAGGCCGGGTCCACCACGTGCTGCCGCGTCCGCATGCTCTCGACGATCTTGGGGATTGAGAAGTTGCCGTCGGCCAACTTGCGCCACTGCGCGCGCGGAAACACGCGAATCCTGCCCAGGTCGGTTTCGGTGATCTCCACCTCATACCACTCGGTGTCCTGGGGCAGTTCCTTCCACAAGGCCAGGTGGCGCAGGAACAACAGCGCCCGGCGCTTGGCATTTTCCGCGTCGTCCTGGAAGTTGGGATTGAGCACGATGTCGCGCAGCGTCTCGTGATACTCGCGGAACTCCGAGCAGCGGAAGTCGCTGCGCAGAAACTCCGCAATCACCTCGTCTTCGCTCAACCGCCGCAGCAGCCGCACCGGACGCTCGCCATCCACCAGCAGTTCCTTGGGATTGGTAAGCGAATTCGCCAGGAACGGCACCGCCACGAACAGGAACAACACCGCCATCAACCCCAACTGCACCAGGATGACCTCGCGCAGCGAGTTATGGAAGAGCGTGATGCCCAGTACCAGCACTCCGCTGAACCCCAGTTGCACCCAGCTGGTGTTGGCGATCTTGTAGGACATCTCAAAGGTGATGATCACCGCGCTCAGGCAATACACCACCGTGGTGATGGCGTAGAGCGCCAGCAGGTAGGAGAGATCGTATCTGCCCTCCAGCCGGAAACCCGACCCGAACAGCGACGTCCATACCCACCCCGGCGCAAAGCAAAGCGCCAGCGCCAGCCCCGCCCCGCTGCCCAGCACCAGCATCAGCGACGTGGCAATCACCCGCAGATCCCTGCGTTCCTCTTCGTTGGTGCCGGCCACCAGCGGGAAGGTCGTGTTTACCACCGCAGACGACATGGTGAAGATCACGCGACCCACCATCGCCACCGCCGCGTAAAGACCCGCTTTGCTGGCCGGAAAAAAGTGATTCACCAGCACGATGCCGCAGTTGCCGATCAGCATCTGGCCGGAGTAGAAGACCACCGCCTGCGACAGCTCGCGGAATGCATAACGCGTAGCCAGAGGATTGGGGATGCTCGCCCCCAGCTTCGGCGCAACCCCCAGGTAAGCCACCACAACAGCCGCGGCGTTCGCCGCAATCACCCCGCGCACGCCGAATCCACACAGGATCAGCGTATAGGAGCCGCCCAACCTGACCGCGCCTTCCAGAACCAGGTTCATCGCCAGACCCCGGAAGCCGAATGTTCCCTGGATATAACCGCGCCGCGGGCCGAGCGGCACATAAAACGCCGCTCCGATGGCCAGCAGCGCCACGAGTGTCGAATCGGGCAGATTCAGGTAATTCGAAATCGGAGTGCGGCACGCTAGCAGCAGCAGAGCCACCAGCACCCCTCCAATCCACGCAATCCGGTGGAAGACCCGGTAGACCGCGGCCTTGCCCTCCGTCGTGGGCTGTTGGGCCACCACCTTCGAAGAAACAATCTGGAACGAGAGCGTGACTGCCGAGAGCAGCGTCAGCAGGGTGTAAACAACGGTTGCCTGTCCATATCCCTTGGGCCCGAGAAAGCGCGCGACCACAATGTTGTAGAGCAGGTTCGTCGCGATCGTCATCCCCGATCCGGACAACAGGATCATGCTGCCGGAGATGATGCGCGCAGGCAATGTTTTCGGTTTTGAAGCCAGACTCTGTACCACGCTCTTAACTCTCCAAGGGCGAAGCGGGGGGATTTAACTCAAGCGCAGCAATCAACCGGCGGCAATCTAATCCGATGCAAAACTTGGCGCTTCGGCTGCTCAAACCGCCCACTTCCCACTCGTTTTCCGCTCCCTGCAACCCCTGCGCACAAACGCCGCTTCTAAATTCATGAGCATGCTCACTTACTTAAGCTCTGCCGTTCTTTGCCTCGCCCTTGTAATGCACGGATGTTCCAGCTCCACGCCCGCGCCCAAGCCCCTGAAGTACCGCGCAGTTGGCCCCTCACCACAGGTGCTTGCCGTCTACGAAGCCTGGTTCGGGCATCCAGCTCATATCTCGGTGGGCTATTCCTCGCATGATCCCAATGTGATTCGCGACCAGATCCGCCACGCCAAGCAGATGGGCATCAGCGGCTTCGTCGTGGACTGGTACGGCGACCGCGAGCCCTTCATCGACCGCAGTTACCAGTTGATGCAGGAGGCGGCCGGCAAGGAGAACTTCAAAGTAGCCATGATGTACGACGAGACCGATCAGGACGACGGCGCCACCGACGAAGCCATTGCCGACTTCACCATGTTTCGCGACACCTATCTCTCCGATAAGGCGCCCGGCCATCAGGCCTACCTCACCTATGACGGCCGCCCGGTCATCTTCATCTTTCCCAAGGGGATGCACACTGACTGGAGCAAGGTCCGGGCCGTGGTCGAAAAATGGAAGCCGGCCCCGCTGCTCATCTATGAGAACGCGCCCGGCGCCGATGCCAGCGCCTTCGACGGCTTCTATGCGTGGATCAATCCCGGCCCTGCCGGCTGGGCCGCCAACGGCAGCAACTGGGGCAGCCAGTATCTCACCCACTTCTACCAGACGATGAAAAACAAATACCCCGACAAGATCATCGTCGGCGGCGCCTGGGCCGTCTTCAACGACAGCAAGGCTTCCTGGGGCCTCAACCGCCATATCTCCGCTCGCTGCGGCCAGACGTACAAGGACACCTTCAACTTCTGGCACAAATTTTTCCCTGCCGATCAGACCATCCCTTTCATGCTGGTCGAGACCTGGAACGACTATGAAGAGGGCACCGCCGTCGAGCGCGGCATTCCCTCCTGCGGCCCCGGGAAGCCGGCCCCCGTGCCTCTCTCCTCCGCCGCCATGCTCAGCCATCCAGGCAAGCAATAAACCTCGGCAGCCCAGATCCCACCGCCGTCTCAATGCAGCTGCAGCGCCGGCCTGTAAGCAGTAGCGCCGGTCTGTAAGCAGTAGCGCCGG
>DAIDLI010000061.1 GCA_027449545.1 Acidobacteriaceae bacterium
CATGGCGGTCGTTGTCTGCGTGCTGGTGGCGGGCAGCGCGACGCCAGCGTCTGCTCAAGACTGCTGCAAGAATCTAACTGATCTAGTAAACCGCTACCGCGTCAACGACTACACATGGATACTCATGTCACGTCGGCAGAACATCACATGTCACAGCGGCCGTGTTCTCTATCCATTCGGACCTGAATGCGCTGATCACGAATTGAGCAAAGATCTCACTCGATCGCCTGCCATCGATCTCGGCTTCAATCTCACGTTCATGGGACATCGCTTCGACAAGGCTTGGGTCAACCAGCATGGTCTGATAAGCTTTCAAGAGTCTTTTCTTGGTCAGACGCTCTCGCAAGAGGATTGGCCACAGCCTAAATACCCGTATGTCGACGATCCGGTTTTTATTGCGCCATTTTACGCACAAACCGATTTGGCTGGTGATAAGGCGTGTGGCGCTTCCGCGAGTTGCTGCCGATTCTGGAGAGCTTTGGCAACGCGGTCACGCTGCGCGAGGGCAACACGCCGCTCTACCACCTGCCGCGCATCTCGAAGGCGCTGGGCGTGGACCAGGTCTTCGCCAAGCACCAGGGGATGAACCCGACCGGCTCGTTCAAAGACACGGGCATGACCGCGGCGCTGAGCGTGGCCAAGGAGCGCGGGTTTGAGTGGGTGGCCTGCGCTTCGACGGGGAATACGTCGGCGGCGATGGCGGCCTATGCGGCGCGCGCCGGGCTGAAGAGCCTGGTGCTGATTCCCGAGGGCAAGATCGCCTGGGGCAAGCTGTCGCAGGCGATGGACTACGGCGCGGTGACCTGCCAGTTGCCGGTGGATTTCGACCGCTGCCTGAACGTGCTGACGGAGATCGTGCTCCAGGCGCCGATCTACCTGCTGAATTCGGTGAATCCTTACCGGCTGGAAGGGCAGAAGACGCCGGCCTTCGAGATCGCCGAGGCCTTCGACTGGAATGTGCCGGATCATCTGATTGTGCCGGGCGGCAACCTGGGCAACAGCTCGGCGCTGGGCAAGGGCTTCCGCGAGATGAAGGAGCTGGGGATGATTGCGCGCATGCCGCGCATCTCGGTGATTCAGGCGGCGGGTGCGAATCCGCTGGCGCAGAGTTTTGCGCGCGACAACGGCGCCACGCTGGAGCCGGTGGAGGCCAACACGCGGGCGACGGCCATCCGCATCGGCAATCCGGCGTCGTGGCGCAAGGCGGCGCGGGTGATCCAGGAGACGGGCGGCTGGTGCCTGGATGTGAGCGAAGCCGAGATTGCAGTCGCAAAGGCGGAGATTGGCGCCGAAGGTCTGGGGTGCGAGCCGGCCTCCGCGGTGACGCTGGCGGGCTTGAAGAAGCTGCGCGCGGACGGCAAGATCGGGGCGAGCGAGACGGTGGTGCTGCTGCTGACCGGGCACACGCTCAAGGATGCCGACTACACCATCGACTTCCATCGCGGCACGCTGCTGAGCGAGGCGGAGACGGGCGGAGGAAATTCGGCGATCGCGGGCGAGATCGCGCGGCTGCGCCGCAATGCCATCGCGGTGGAGGCGACTCCGAAGGCGATTCTAAAAGCCATGAAAGGCGTGACGGCATGAGCGAAGCCGGCATGAGGGAGAGGGGCGCGATCCGTCTGCGCCTGCCGGCAACCTCGGCCAATCTCGGGCCGGGCTTCGACGCGGCGGCTGTCGCGCTGGATTTCTATCTGGAGATTGAGGCGGAGCCGGCGGCGGAGTTCTCGATTGCCGCCAGCGGCCGCGATGCCGATCGCTGCGCGGGCCTTGAGGACAACTTGGTTCTCGAGGTCTATAAGCGCATCTTGCAGGCGGAAGGGCGGCCTGTCGTTCCGCTAGCCATCCGCATGAACAACGGCATTCCGCTGGGGATGGGCTGCGGCTCGTCGGCGGCCGGGCGGCTGGCGGCGATCGCGCTGGCGGCGCACTTCGGGCGGCTGGGGTGGTCGAGCGAGCGCATTGTGGAAGAGGCGTATCTGCTGGAAGGGCATCCCGATAACGTGGCGGCCTGCTGGCTGGGTGGGTTTGTGGCGGCGGCCTGCGAGGGCAGGGCAGTGAAGGTGGCGCAGGTGACGCCTCCGGCGGAGTGGCGCGCGATTGTGGCGCTGCCTGCCGAGCCGCTGGCCACCACCAAGGCGCGGGCGGTGCTGCCCGCAAGCTATTCGATGAACGATGCGGTGGCGAACATCCAGTCGGTTGCGCTGCTGGGCCTAGCCTTCGCGCAGGGACGCGGAGACCTGCTGCAGATGGCCATGCGCGACCGCATCCATCAGCCCTATCGCGCGCCAATCTGCCCGTTTCTGCCGGCGCTGCTGCCGCTGGCGGGCAGGGAAGGGATTCTGGGGGCGGCGCTGAGCGGAGCCGGGCCGGCGGTGCTGGTGATCGTGGATCAGGAGCGCAGCCTGGAGCGCGCTGCGGCGGCGGTACAGGCGGCCATTGGACAGGGCGAGCTGCTGCTGTGCCGGTTCGAGCGGGAAGGCGCGGCGGTTTCGATCCGCGAGCAGGAGTGGGAGCAGGCAGAGGCGGGCGGATCCTCTGCCGCTTAAGTAATCGTCGGCCCTAGATTACTGATTTATTACCTAAGTTTGCTTGCTCTTATCGTTTTGACAACTTACATTGACACCGTGAGCAGTTCTGGGGGAGGGCTGCTCTAGCGCCCGCGATCCGCAAGGATCCGGGCGCTTCTAATTTGTGGGATTCAGGCAGTTTGCCGTCCGGGGAAGTTCCTGAGCCTGGCGCCGCCGTGCGACCATCCGGCCGGTCGCGCATCTTAAGAAGGGACCCCAGTCTTGTACACTGGTGGCAATTGCGGGGGCGCAAGGAGGAGCATGGCAGGAGTAGGAGTTTTTGAAGTAACGGACGCGAACTTCGACCAGGAAGTGTTGCAGAGCGAGCAGCCGGTTCTGGTTGATTTCTGGGCGGCATGGTGCGGCCCGTGCAAGGCAATCGCGCCCATAGTGGACAGCGTAGCCTCGACCTATGCGGGCAAGCTGAAGGTGGCCAAGGTGAACGTGGACCAGAACGGCGCCACTCCCTCGCGCTACGGCATTCGCGGTATTCCGGCGCTCTTGTTTTTCAAGGGCGGCAAGGTGGCCGATCAGATTGTGGGCTATGTCCCGCAGACGGTCATCGAGGAAAAGATCCAGCGCGTGCTGGCCTGATCTCGCGGCATTGCGATCAACCGAACTCCCTTCCGGCACCTGCTGGAAGGGAGTCGTATTTTGGGGCACCTAATCCTGGGTTCGGAAGCGGATGATGCGGCGGCGGTCGCGCTTGCTGGGCCGGCCTTGGGGAATGGGCAGAAACTGCTGCATGGCGCGGCGCTCCTCCGCGGCCTTGGCGCGTGCCGCACGGCTCTCATCGGTCTCGCGATAGAGGGTCTGGGCCACGGCGGCGGGGCCGCGCACTTCGCTGAGTTCCAGCACATCCACGTCGAAGAGGCCGCCTTCGGTTTCAATTTGCAGACGGTCACCGGGCCGCACGTCGCGCGCGGGCTTGGCGCGGACGCCGGCGGTCTGGACGCGGCCCAACTCGCAGGCGCGCGCAGCCAAGGCGCGCGTTTTGAAGAAACGCGCGGCCCACAGCCATTTATCGATGCGGACGGGGTTCACGGGCGCACGACTGCCGGTCACTTGCCTTCGATCTTCCAGATATAGAGAAACTCGGCATCGCTGGAGGTGGAGACTTCCATGCCGCGCTGGCGGGTGGCGCGGTTGAGCGCGGAACGGATGTTCTCCTTGGTGTCGGGGAGTGCTTTGAGGGGAACTTTCAGGGCCATTCCTGGTTTCAAGCGCTCAAGGTCGGCAAGCAGGCGGGTTACAATGCGCTTGTGTTTGCCGTCGCGTCCCTTGGGCACCTCTCCCTGGAGGATGGATTGAAAGCCTGCTAGATCGAGATCGGGTTTGTTCTGGCCCATTCGCCTTCCTGGCACACGTAATCTGTGGAAAAGACCGTACGCTTAAACTCACGTAACAGTGTCGCTAAAGTAAGATGTGCGGGGGAAGCGGAAAGTTGGTCTACCGCTAAAAAATCTACAACTATCCTAGTGTTTTCCACAGTGTGAGGGGGTGTTTTCCACAGCGGGGCGCAATCTCTTGCGCATCCAACGATTTTACCCGTATCTGGGAAACGCTGTTAGGTTCGTCTTAGAGGTATTCCCAATGAGTGGAAGACGCACTTCCCCCGTCGTCCCGCTTCATGAGGTTCCTGCGGCTGATACCAGCGCGTACCGGCCGGTCGTGCTTGTGGTGGACGATGAGTCTGCAATTGCCGATACGTTGACCGAGATTCTGTCGCGCAGCGGTTACGCTGCGACCGCGGCCTACGACGGCACCGATGCCTTGGAAACCGCCCTGCTGACCCCGCCGGAGTTGCTGATCACCGACGTTGTGCTGCCGGGGATGAGCGGGATCGAACTGGCGATCACCATCAAGCGGATCTTTCCGGATTGCAAGATTCTGCTGTTTTCCGGCCAGGCGGCCACCACCGATCTTCTGGCCAACGCGAAGAACGCCGGGCATCACTTCACGCTGCTGAATAAGCCGGTTCATCCCAAGGATCTACTGGCGCGGGTTTCTTCCACCCTCAGGCCGCGCGAAGAGCGCGCCCTGGCCGGCTGATGGCGCGCCCCGGCGGTGCGGGGCGCAGGGCATGACTTCCCCAAAAGAGTCGGCGCGCTTCCGCGCGAGGCATGCGGCGGCGCGGATTCGCTCCGCAGAGAGTGCGGGGCTGGGCCCTCGTGCCTCACAAGAGTCGGCAGTCCCGCGAGCAAAGGATGCAAATCGAGCGCCTCGAGTGCGAGCACAATCCGGGCTTCACCGCGCGCCATGTGGCGCATGCAACAAGACGCGCTGCGAGGCCGGCGAGTTTTCCGCACCTTCAAGAGGCTTCATCTGAGAAGATCGAGGGGATGGCCTCAGTGATTGCCGACTTTAAACGTGGGGGGCGGAAGAAAGAACCGCAGACAGGCGCGGATGCGGTATTGCCCGACAAAGCTCGCTACAGCCCTGCATCGCTGCTGGCTTCCATCGTGGAGTCCTCGGCGGATGCGATCTTCAGCACCGATCTGAGTGGAAAAATCACGAGCTGGAACGAAGCGGCCCAGCAGATGTTCGGATATCCCGCCGACAGGATGGTAGGGCAGTCGCTGCTGCGGATTGTTCCCACGGAGCAGCATACGTTAGCACTCCACGATCTGCGCCGGCTGGAATCCGGAGAAAAGCTGGAGCGCTTTGAGACGGTGCGGCTGACCCGGGACGGCCAGCATGTGGAGGTCTCGGTGACGATTTCGCCGATCAAGGATGGGGACGGGCGGATCGTGGGCGCGGCGCACCTGGCGCACGACATTTCGGAGCGCAAGCGGATGGAGCGGCTGCTGATCCGGTCGGAAAAACTGGCGGCGACGGGGCGCATGGCGGCGACCGTGGCGCACGAGATCAACAACCCCCTGGAGTCGGTTCTGAACTTCGTGTACCTGGCGCGGCGCAATAGCCCGCCGCAGGAGAAGGCCCACAGCTATCTTCTTTCGGCTGAAGGCGAACTCGACCGGGTGTCGCAGATTATCCGGCGAGTTTTGGGGTATTATAGTGAAACAGGCCGTCAAGACGACGTGTTTCTTCACGAGGTGCTGGCCGAAGCTTTGGCCGTGTATCAGGCCCAGCTTCACGCCAGTGGCATCCTGGTTGATTGCCGGTATGAAGATCATCGCCGGATATCGATCCACTGGAACGAATTTGCGCAAGTCTTCTCCACGATCCTTGCCGATTCCATCCAGGTTCTGCCGCGCGGCGCCGCGCTTCGGTTTGACGTTGTCGACGCCCGGATTGCCGAGCAAGAAGGCATACAGTTAGCGATTCGCCTGCGCGCGCCAGGGCTCGAGCGCGAAGTACTGGATCGTGCATTTGCGCCCCTCGCGGCGGTCCAGGGTGGAATTACCTCCAGCATTGGCTTGTCGGTAGCCAGGGAACTGCTGGAAAAACGCGGGGCACAGATACAGGTTTCATCGAGCAGCAGCTCTTCCGAGGTCACCGATGCGCAAATCTGCATCTTCGTACCCTTTGCCTGACTTTCGTTGCCTGAATCCCAAACTGCTCCATTGGAACAGGATTGAAGGAGATCAAACGATGCTGGACTGTGGAGCGGCCTTGATCATTCAGGCCTCTGAAAAGTCTTCTGAGCGGTTCATCGCCTCACAGGTGCGCAAGGCGCGCGCCAAGGCATCGGGCGAAGACTGCCCCAGCATCCTGGTGGTCGACGACGAAGTGAAGCTGGCCGACACCATGACCGAAATTCTGAACCTCTCCGGCTTTTGCGCATTCACCGCCTATGACGGGCGGATGGCGCTGGAGATCGCCGAGGAGCTTCAGCCCGATTATCTGCTTACCGATGTGGTGATGCCGGAGATGAACGGCGTGGATCTGGCGATTGCGGTGCGGAGGCAGCGGCCTGAGACCATGATTCTTCTCTTCTCGGGCCAGGCCGGCACCATCGATCTTCTGGAAGATGCGCGCGCGGCGGGGCACTCGTTCGATGTGCTGGAGAAGCCGATGCACCCGCTACGGCTGATCGAACACCTGAAGCGGATGCGGCTCCGCTAGGAGCAGGGAACCGCAGGCCCGTTGGCGAAGCTCCGCCCCGGGCCCGCTTCACTCATCTTCCGGTCTGCTTTACATTCCTCCCTTGCTCGCATTCGAGCTGTGCGCGGACGGTCGTTCGGCGATCGCCACGATCATCTGGCTGAGAGAGTCCAGTCTTACATCCTTGTTATCTTCGGCGACAAAGGTCGCCGAGTTTCTGCTGGCGATATTGCTGTGCATGTCGACGTCGGGCAAGACGGCGATTTGGTCGACGCGCAGAGTGCGGTCGTGCCACATGTCGGTTTCATCCGCCAGCCGGATGCCGGAATCGAAGGCCGGGGGAGCCACTTCCATGACGGTGGCCTTGATCGGAATGGTGGCGCCGTTCTTCAGGCGGGCTGCGGTGAAGCGAAGCGAGAGGCGATCGGTGCCGCCCTTGGCCTTGTCGGCCGTGACCTTGCCGATGAGGAGCGTGCCACTCTTGAGCTCGGGCCCGTTCTTCAGATGAAGGGTGGTATCCAGCCGGGCCTGGAAGGTTTGTCCCGCGTGGATTTTGCGCGAGTCGAGCTGCTTGCGCAGTTCGATGGCTCCGGGGACCATCTGCGCGGCTTCTTTCAGCGCAGCCGCGGAGGCATTGTGGTGAGTTTGCGTGCTATCAACAGTACGCGCCAATGAGGTATGCGGTAACACAAGAGCCCCAAGAGCGATGACGACAGACAGGGATATCCTGACATCACGTTTCATGTGATGATCTCCTTGTAATATTTGGGCTTGCTTGGACCTCTGCGAGCCTCGGTCCGGAGGCCTTGCTTCCAATGGTATAGACGCCGGCGCGGAAAAGAAGTCGCGGGGCGCAGGGGAAGATGCCCAAATAGTTTTACTATATGAAAAAATAGATGAAATTGCGGACCTCGCCTTCGATGGAGTCGAAGCGGATTACGATGCCGGCAAGCTCAGCGGGGGGGCGTGTGATGCAGCTCACGGTTTGCCGCAAGAGAACCGGCCTACACTTCCTTCCAGCCGACGAACAGCTCGAGCGATCGCCCGCAGAAGGAGGCCGTCATGACTGCAACCTGCTCCAAATGCGGAACCCACCTCGAAGCCCCCTGGAAATTCTGCCCGGAATGCGGAGCCGGCTCGGTGAAGCAGGCGGAAGTGGAGCCGCATGTTCATGAGAGAGCCCCGGCGCGGTACTTCGTGGTGGGCCTGTTCTTCGGCGCGATCGCGGCGCCGGTGTTCATCATTTACGGCACCATGATCTGCCTGCTGGGGCCGTGGATGGTGGTGGGGATTCCGATGATTCTCCTGGGGATCGCTTCGCCGATTCTGGGGCCGTATCTGGCCATGAACGCAGTGCGGGGCAGATGTCCGCACTGTGGCGTCGCCATCAGCAGCGTGGGGCCGCGGGGCGCGTTCTATTGCCATGCGTGCAGCCAGAAGATCGTGGTGAAGAACCGGCAGCTCCTCAAGGCCGAGGCCGAGCGTCCGGCCGGCGTTCAGCCGGCGGTCTGATTGGAGTGGAAGTGACGCCAGATGGTCTCCGCGGTCTTGCGTGAGACCACGGCGGCCAGCGATTCCGCGGTGGCCTGCTGGACGTCGCGCAGGCTGCCGAAATGAGTGAGCAGCCGTTGCCGGGTCTGCGCACCCACGCCGGGGATGTTCAGAAGCTCCGAGTCGCGGTCGCGCATGGCGCGGCGCTGGCGGTGATAGCCCACTGCGAAGCGATGGCTCTCGTCGCGGATCATCTGCACCAGGTGCAGCACCGGCGAGCGGCGATCGAGGACTACCGGCTCTTCCTCGTTGCCGTAGACGTAGATGATCTCTTCTTTTTTGGCGATGGAGGCCAGGGGCTGGGAGGCGAGGCCCAGCGACTCCAGCGCTTCGGCGGCGGCGTGCAACTGGCCGAGGCCGCCGTCGATGAGGATCAGGGAAGGCATGGTTGAAGGTTCTTTGCCGCTTTCCGCGTTCGCTCCCCGGCTGTTTTCGAGGATGCGGCGATAGCGGCGTTCCACGACCTCGCGCATCGATGCGAAATCGTCTACGCCCAGCACAGTCATCACCTTGAACTTGCGGTACGCAGACTTGTTCATCTTGCCGTCTTCCCACACGACCAGCGAGGCCACGGTCTCCGCGCCCTGAATGTGCGAGATGTCGAAGCACTCGATGCGGCGGGGAAGTTCAGGAAGCATGAGGAGATCGGCGAGCGTCTCCTGGATCGCTTTGCGCGAGGGCTCGAGGACGCGGAAGCGCTGGGTGTGCGACTGGCGGGCATTCTGGCCGGCGAGGTCCACGAGCGAGCGCTTCTCGCCGCGCTGAGGAACGGCCAGCTCAACACGATGCCCGGTGCGCTCGGCGAGGAGATCGGCGAGCGCCTCGCGATCGGGGAAATCCACCGGCACCAGGATGGAACGCGGAACGTAGTGCTGGTCGATGTAGAGCTGCTTGAGGAGCGCGGAGAAGACGGCTCCGGGGCTGAAGACGGGACGACGGAGGTCGGTGTCACCCTGGTTCGTGCTCTCCCAGGTCCCCAAAAGCGGGGGACCTGGGGCACCCGTGTTCGTGCTTCCCCAGGTCTCAGAATCGAGATCTGGGGCACCCATGATTGTGGTTGTGCCTTCCCCGGTCTCAGAATCGAGACCTGGGGCGCCCGTGTTTGTGGTTGTGCCTTCCCCGGTCCCCAAAGGCGAGGGACCGGGGGCACGCAGGATTCGTTGCTGAGAACCGTCTTCCAGTTCCCTCGTGCCCTCGTTCCCCTGGTCCCTGTCTTCCATGAACTCGGGGAGATCTTCCCAGAAGAACTCGCGCCGGTCGACGATTTTGCCGGCGCGCATGTGGAAGAGATTGACGGCCAGGCTGCCGTCCTCGAAGTGATAGCCGAAGACGTCGGCATCGTCGCTCTGCTCGGCGGTGGCGATGCGCTGCTTTTCCTGGAGCTGGCGGACGGTGGAGAGCTGATCGCGCAGGCGCGCGGCGGCCTCGAAGCGCTCGGCCTCGGCGGCGGCCATCATGCGGGTTTCGAGGGTGCGCTCGAGTTCGGCGGCTTTGCCTTCGAGGAGAAGCTGCGCGTCGCGCACCGCCTCGCGGTAGGCCTCGGGCGTGGTCAGCTCCTCAACGCAGGGGCCCAGGCAGCGATGGATGTAGTACTGCAGGCAGGCGCGGGGATGATAGCGGCTGAGATCCACCTTACAGCTCGGGATGAGAAAGCTGCGGTGGATGAGGTCCACGACGCGATAGGCGAGGTTGCCGGGAAAGTAAGGGCCGTAGTAGGCCGCGCCGTCCTTGCGCAGACGGCGGGTGACGAAGACCTTGGGGAAGCGGTCGGCGAGCGTGAGCTTCACGTAGGGGTAGGTCTTGTCGTCGCGCAGCAGGATGTTGAAGCGCGGCTTGCGCTGCTTGATGAGGTTGTTCTCAAGGGCCAGCGCCTCGTGCTCGTTGGCCACGAGGATGTAGTCGATGTCCATGGCTTCGCGCATGAGCGAGCCGGTTTTGGCGTTGGCCTGGGAGGCGGCCAGGAGATAGGAGCGGACGCGGGAGCGCAGGTTCTTGGCCTTGCCCACGTAGATGATCTCGCCCTCAGCGTTCTTATAGAGATAAACCCCCGGCTGGGTAGGCAAGTTCCGGATTTTCTCTTGGAGATCCATCGGCAGGGAAATGGTCCGCTTTCCATAGGATAGCGGCGGAAGCCGGAAGGATTCGCCAAGGGGGCGCCGTCGGGTAAAAACCGGGCAATCTTGCCCGGTGATGTAAAAACTACACGGCCGAGGCGGTGGAAAAGCTGCCGCAAGATCCCATCTAAGCAACTAAAAATGAGGAACTTACTTCCAACATTACGATTGGCACCCGATGTGCAAATCTTCCAGAGCGATTGGAGAATGCCTCCCCGACGCAAGCAGGTCAGGCGGCGGAGGTACAGGGAGGAGCAGGAAAGATGGTCATGCAACGTTTCGGATTCGTAGTTACGGCTGCGGCTCTCACAGTCTTCGGGGTATCAGGCTGCGCGACCAAGAACTACGTGAAAAACCAGACGGCTCCATTGGTGAATCACGCCGGGCAACTGGACCAGAAGACAGCGCAGAACAGCCGTGAGATTCAGGACGTGAACCAGCGCGCGCAAGCGGGCATTCAGAAGGCCCAGGGCTCCGCCGAACAGGCCGCGCAAAGCGCGCAGAATGCGGCCAACCAGGCCAACCAGGCTCAGACGGCAGCAAACGATGTGGCCCACCGCGCCGACTCGCTGGAGTCGGTGGTGAAGGGGCTCGACAACTACAAGCAGATGGCGGACGTGACGGTCACCTTCGGGTTTGATAAGTCGAACCTGACCGCCGATGCCAAGCAGCAGCTCGACAACTTTGCCAGCCAGATCAGCAATGCGCAGAGCTACATTCTCGAAGTCACCGGCGGGACGGATACCACCGGCCCCGCGCAGTACAATTACATGCTCAGCCAGCGCCGCGCCGATTCGGTGGTGCAGTACCTGGCGGCCAAGTACAACATCCCGCCGCACCGCTTCTACCTGATCGGCATCGGCAAGGACCAGCAGGTTGCGCCGGACAATACCGCTGCGGGCCGCAAGAAGAATCGCCGGGTCGAGGTGCAGTTGCTTACCAATATGAGTCAGGGCGGAGGCGAAGCGCAGCCGCAGAGCTCGGCGCCGAGCAATCCTGGCGCCGCCCAGTAGCCGGTGACCTCCGGGTAGCCGGTAACCTCCGGCCATTGTTCCCCAAACCAAGGCAGATCCTTACCGGATCTGCCTTTTTCTTGGTTGCGGGGAGAGGGCGTGGGTCTGGAGACCCACGCGACAGCCGGTCTGGAGACCGGCGCTACAACTGCTTGGTGCTACAAATGCTTGGCGCTACAAACGCTGGGCGCTACAACTGCTTGGCGCTACAAACGCTGGGCGCTACAAATTGCTGGGTGCTGCAACTGCTTGGCGCGCCGACTGCTGGGCGGAGAGTGCGAAGCAGGCTGTGACCGGCTTTGTTAGTGAGAGAGGCTGCTGAGCCAGGCGGTGAAGGTCTGGCCAAACGCGGGGCTGGATGCGGCGGAGCGGAACAGGGTCTTGCGGCCGGATGCTTTGTCGTAAGCAGCCATTGATTGCGCGTCGTTGGCGGGAACAAACCACAGCGAGGGAATGCGGACCGCGGAGACGGCGGCGGTGAGATGCCAGCGATCGCGGACCAGCAAGTGCGCCGGCACCAGCTCCGCGCGCGGGTCATCGAAGATCACGCTTGCGGCATGAGGAAGCGGAGAGTCGAACACAACGCCGGCGAGCTCTGGATGGGCTGCGGCGAGCTCGGCCGCCAGATTGGCGCCGAGGCCTGTGCCGTCGAGGACGATGTTGCGCGGCGCGAGCTGGCGCGTGCCGGTCAGGTAATCGAGGGCCCAGTTGGCATCCTGACGCCAGCGGGCTTCATTGGGATGAGCGAACTGGCTTTGGCCGTAGCCGCGGTAATCGAAGGTGAAGACCGTGACGCCGGCGGCATGGAGCGCTGCCAGCGCATCGACGCTCTCGCTCATGTTTCCGGTGGCACCGTGCAGGTAGAGGACGGTGACATTGGCAAAGCGCGCGCCGGGCGCGGCGGGGATCCACCAGCCCTGCAGGCGAAGCTGCCCGGTTTCAGTGGCCGCGAAGCCGATGGGCTCGAAGGCGATGCCGGCGGCCGCGGGCGTGCGGGTGATGGCTGCCCTGGGGTGGTAGAGGAGCTGCCAACTGCCCTGCCAGAAGAGCAGGCACATGCTGCCCCAGGCGCAGAGGGCCGCGGCCACAAAGGTGGTGGCGACGGCGATCAGCAGCCAGCGCGCGGAGACGGTTGGCCGCTGCGCGGCGGCCTGCGCGGATGCCTTGCCCCGAGGCGAACGGGCTACAATCTTCAAACGTTTATTGCGGGAAGCCATGGTGTGTCTACGCTTCCATGGTAATTGCTGGGGGCAAGCGGATCAGGACTGGACCTGTTCGGCGGCCATCTCCTCGGTGGAGGCGATGATGCCCATCTCCTGGTAAATGGGGCGCACCACCTTGCGCAATGCCGGGAGCATGGAGAGAAACCAGAGCGCGGCCAGCACCACGACGGCGCCGTTGATGATGACGGTCCATTGCGCTCCGGTGAGCAAGAGCGCGGCGCGGCCCAGGAGCGTACGGGTGGCGGGAATGGAACTGGCCATGGTGCCGGCGAGCAGGCTGCCGAAGGGCGCCATGCCGACAAAGGCCATGGTGTAGTAGCTCATAACGCGGCCGCGCTTGTCTTCCGTGACCAGGGTCTGAATGACGGTGTTGCTGGCGGCCATGCCCTGCATCATGCCCATACCGGCGATCGACACGGTGAGCATGGAGAGCCAGAAGACATGCGAGAGGCCGAAGCCGATGAGCCCGACGCCGAAGACGATCGCCGCGACCGGGATGATGCGGATCAGGCCGCGCACGCTCTTGCGCGCGGCCAGCGAAAGCGCGGAGATGAGCGCGCCCACGCCCATGGCGCCCATCAGGAAGCCGAGGGTGTGCGGGCCGCCGCGCAGCACCTTGGCGGCGAAGATGGGCATCAGGACCACGAAGGGCATGCCCATCAGGCTGACCACGGCGAAGAGCAGCAGGATGGTGCGGATGGGGAGGAAACGGGAGACGTACTGCCAGCCCTCCTTCAGTTCGTGGAAGGCGGAGGCTGCCCTGCGACGCCCGCCGGGCAGGTGGATGCGCATCATCAGCAGGGAAATGATCACGGCGATGTAACTGACGCCGTCGATAAAGAAGCACCAGCCCTCGTTGGTGGCGGCGATGACCAGGCCGGCGATGGAGGGTCCGGCAAGTCGGGCCATGTTGACCATGGAGGAGTTGATGGCGATGGCGTTGCCGAGATCCTCGCGGCCTTCGATCATCTGCACCATGAACGACTGGCGGCCGGGCATATCGAAGGCGTTGACGACGCCTTGCAGCACGCTGAGGCCGAGGATCCAGGGCATGTTGATGAGGCCCGAGAGGGTGAGCCCGGCGAGCGCGAACGATTGCAGCATGGAGACGGCCTGGGTCCAGACGAGGAGCTGGCGGCGGTCGACGCGATCGACCCAGACGCCGGCAAAGGGCGCGATGAGGAAGGTGGGGATCTGTCCGCAGAAGCTGACGGTGCCCAGCAGCAGCGCGGATTTGGTGAGGCGGTAGACCAGCCAGGCGGTGGCGATGCGCGTCATCCAGGTGCCGATGAGCGAGATGCTCTGGCCGCCGAAGAAGAGGCGGAAGTTGCGATGGCGCAGCGCCCGCCACGCGTGCGAAGCGCCACCGAAGACGCTGGTTTTGGCGGCGCTGGGATCGGACGTGCTCTCCGCGCGTTGAGGGGTATTGCCGGCGTTCACCATTGCTTAGTCATAGGATGCGGCAGGCCGCATGTCGGTGCGCGGCTCTTGTTCCGGCGCTTGCCGGAACAAGATTATTTTTGCATCTGATAGTCGACCTTGGTGGGTTTGGCGCCGGTCTGCTTGGGGGTGGGAAGCTGAGAGATATCCCAGCCTCCGCCCAAAGCCTGCACGAGTTGAACCGAAGAGACCATCTCCGAGACCTGGTCGCCGTTCAACGTGGCTTGCGCGGTAAGCAGCGTGTTCTGGGCGATCATCACGTCGAGGTAGGGATCGACACCGGTCTCGTAGCGATCCATTTCGATGTTGAGATAACTCTGAGCGGACTTGACTGCTTCCTGCTCGTTCACAATTTGTTGCGAGTAGACGCGGGTGGCTACCAGGGAATCCTCCACCTGTTGAAACGCGGTGAGGACGGTCTGGCGATAGTTGGCGAGGTCGCTGTTGTAGAGGGCTTCGTACTGATGAAGTTGAGCGCGATAGAGGCCGCCGTCGAAGATCAGCTGGGAGACAGAGGGGCCGAGGGCCCAGGTGCGGCTGGGCATTCCGAAGAGTTGTCTGAAGATTGCGGCTTGAACTCCGGCGGAGGCGGCAATCGTGACATTGGGGAAGAAGGCGCCATAACCGATGCCGATGGTGGCGTTGGCGGCAGCCAGCGTGCGTTCGGCGGCGGCGATATCCGGCCGGCGCTCGAGCAGTTGCGAGGGCACGCCGGTGGGGATGGCGGGCGGCGTGTAGATCAGCGGTCGGACGGGCATGGAGAAATCGGTTGGAATCTGGCCCGTCAGCACGGCAATGGCATGTTCATACTGGGCGCGAAGCAGGCTTACCGCCTGAGCTGACGCTTTTGCGGCGGAGAGCGTCGTATCGGCTTCCGCGACCGAGATATAGTCGCCTACACCCGTGGTGTACTGCGCTTCGGCGTAATCGTAGGCCTTCTGATCGGCGGCGACGGTGTCGTTCAGAATCTTCTGCAACATATCCTGGCCGCGGATTTCGAAGAAGAACTGAGCTAGCGAGGCCTGCTCGATGAGCCGTTCCAGAGCGAGATCGCCGGCGGTGGCCTGAGCGGAGTATTGGGCTTGCCGGACGGTGTTGCGGATCTTGTCCCAGAAATCGGGTGTCCAGGAGACGTCGAGAGGGGCATTCCAAATACCGGCGGTTCTCCCGGTTGTCGCTGCGGTGGAGAAGACCTGATTGGAGGAACTGCGCGTGCGCCGCCATGAGGGAGCAGCGGTGATGACCGGCCAGTATTGGGCGCGTGCTTCCAGCACAAGCGCGCGCGCCGCCATGTAGTTCTGGTAGGAGATCTGGATGGTCTGGTTATGGGCGTTAAGCTGCTCTTCCAGGGCGTTAAGCTCGGGCTCGTGGTAGATCTCCCACCAATTGCCGCGAAGCATGGCCTCTTCGGGATGTGCGACCTTCCAGCCCTGCGCGTCCTGGAAGTTGACCGTGGATTCCTTGTAGTTGGTGGCCTTGATGGCGGGCGGCGCGGGAGGGTGATACTTGGGTCCTACGTTGCAGCCCGGCAACAGCGCCAGGAATGCCGATACGCCCGCGCAAACAGCCCATCCTTGGCTCATCTTCCATTCAAGCATTCGTATGCGTCCTTGTTCGTTCACGAGGCGGCCCCTTCGACGGTGGAGGGCAGCTCGTTATGCGACTTGCCCAGCGCCCACAGGCGCACCCGGTCCAATGCGAGATAGACGACCGGGGTTGTGTAGAGAGTGAGAAGCTGGCTCAGCAGCAGGCCGCCCACGATGGTGATGCCCAGGGGGCGGCGCATCTCGGAGCCGGTGCCGCGGCCAAAGGCCAGGGGCAAGGCGCCCATGATGGCCGACATGGTGGTCATCATGATGGGCCGGAAGCGCAGCAGACAGGCCTCGAAGATGGCGTCGCGGGAGTTCTTGCCCTCGACGCGCTCGGCCTGGAGCGCGAAGTCGATCATCATGATGGCGTTCTTCTTCACGATGCCGATCAGCAGGATGATGCCGATGATCGAGATGACGTTGAGGTCCATGTGGAAGAGCATGAGCGCCAGCATGGCGCCGGCGCTGGCGGAGAACACCGTGGAGATGATGGTGATGGGGTGAACCAGGCTCTCGTAGAGAATGCCGAGCACGATGAAGACCGCGGCGAGGGCGGTGAGGATGAGGACCGGCTCGGTGGAGAGCGATTGCTTGTAAGCCTCGGCGTTGCCGGAGAATGCGCCGTGAATGGTGCCGGGCATGCCCAGACTCTGCTCCATCTCGGTGACTTCGCGGGTGGCGTCGCTCAGGGAGTAGCCGTTGCCGAGATTGAAGGACACGGTCACCGAGGGGAAGAGTCCGGTGTGGTTGACTTCGAGGGGGGTGGTGCGGATCTCGGCTTTGGCGAGGTTGAGCAGCGGAGTCATGGCGTTCATGCCCTTGCGGCCGGCGCCGGCTCCGCTGGAGAAATAGATGTTGTTGAGGCCGGAGGGATCCTGCCAGTACTGCGGCGCGACTTCCATGACCACGTAGTACTGGTTGAGCTGGGTGTAGATGACCGAGACCAGGGACTGGCCGAAGGCGCTGTAGAGCGAGCGATCGAGGGACTGGGCGCTCTGGCCCAGGCGCGCGGCCCGGGTGCGGTTGTAGGTGAGGAGTTCTTCGAGGCCGCCGTTTTGCTGATCGGTATCGACGTCCTTGAGAGCAGGCAAGTGCTGCATGCGCGCGTAGAGGATCGGGCCCCACTTGGCGAGATCGTGG
>DAIDLI010000062.1 GCA_027449545.1 Acidobacteriaceae bacterium
TCGGCCACGGCGTAGAGAACACCGTGCGCTTCCACCACGGCAACGCCGACGCGATCCACTTGCGGGCTGAGCAGGTTGGCGCGATGCCCGGGCGAGTGCATCCACTCCTCGTGAATCTGCGGCGCTGACGGGCCGATGGCCACGTTTTCCTCAATCACGCTGAAGTGCGCTCCGGCCAGGGCGGCGCTGGCCAGAGCCGCATCCCATTGCAGGTGGGCGACGCCGGCCTGCTGCCGCGCCTGGTTGCCGAGGGCGAAGATCTGCTCGGCGTCGCCGCTCAGGTTGGCGGCGGGACCAGTGTCGGCGGAGGGATCGTAAGACGACTGCGCGGCCCGGGCGAGCGGCATCACGCTCAGCAAGAGGAGGAGGAAGAACTTCATACAGTCTCTTAGACCGATCTCGACGCAATGTGTCGCGGTATGCTGGGTTTGCCGATGCTGTTTCCCGATTTCAAGCCGCTGCGCCAGGTTCGCCTGCGCATCCGCCGCCAGCCGCTGGCGGTGCTTGGCGTCCTGCTGCTCAGCCTTTTCGTGGGATGCGGGCTGGCCGCGCCGTGGCTGGCGCCCTACAATCCCGCCGCCATCGACCTGCTGCACCGGCTTCAGGGGCCGTCGCTGCATCACTGGGCCGGCACGGACGAGCTCGGCCGCGACACGCTGGCCCGGCTGCTTTACGGCGCGCGCATCTCGCTGGCCGTCTCGGTCTGCGTGGTCAGCGTGTCGCTGTCGCTGGGACTGGCGATAGGCGGTGTGGCCGGCTATCTGGGCGGCTGGGTCGATACCGCGCTGACCACCTTTGCCATGAACACCTTTCAGGCGCTGCCGGGCATCCTGCTGGCCATCGCATTTGCCGCGTTTCTGGGGCCCGGCTTCTCCAACCTGGTGCTGGCCCTGGCGATCGGCGGCTGGGCCGGCTACGCGCGCCTGGTTCGGGCGCAGGTGATGGCGGTGCGCGACCGCGAGTACGTAGATGCGGCGCGGGCGCTGGGCGCGGGCGGGTTGAGGATCTTCTTCCGGCACATCCTGCCCAACATCATCCAGCCAGTGCTGGTGCAGGCGGCGATCGGCATGGCGGGCGTGATTCTGGCCGAAGCCACGCTCTCCTTCCTGGGGCTGGGCATTCCCTCGCCGGCGCCGAGCTGGGGCTCGATGCTCAACGACGCGCGCATGCACCTGTTCGACTCGCCGCACCTGGTGGTGTTCCCGGCGCTGGCGGTGGCGGGCGCGGTGCTGGGCTTCAATTTCCTGGGCGATGCACTGCGCGACGAGCTGGACCCGCGCACGCGGCTGGAACTGGGCCTGTGAAGATCGGTGTCATCAGCGATACCCACGGTCTGCTCCGGCCCGAAGTTTTGCCGGCGCTCGAAGGAGTCGATCAGATTCTCCATCTGGGCGACGTGGGCAAGCCCGCGGTGCTGGAGGCTTTGGAAAAGATCGCGCCGGTGACGGCCATCCGCGGCAACGTGGACCGCGAGGGGGAGTGCGCCCGCCTGCCGGAGACCGATGTGTTTCTGGCCGAGGACGGGCGCGGCGGTTCGCACTACCTTTACCTGCTGCACGACCTGAAGACGCTGCACCTGGACCCGGCGGCAGCCAAGTTCGCGGCGGTGCTCTACGGCCACACTCATGTCCCCAACTATCATCACAAGAAAGGCGTGCTCTACTTCAATCCCGGCTCGTGCGGGCCGCGGCGGTTCGAGCTGCCGGTGACGATCGGATTCCTGACCCTCCAGAAGGACGGCGAGCTGAAGCCGGAGATCGTGCACCTTGCGATTCCGTAGCCACCTGCGGTGGGGAAGACGGCCGACGCCGGTTGACTGCGTTCTATGGAGAACCGGCAACGGTTCCCGGATCGCATAGCAATGGATTCCATCTTTTTAACGTGCGTCCGATGAGAAAGAGGCGAAGCGCTGCATCTGTCGTTGCGCCATCCAGTCGCAGATCGAAGCCAAGTCGGTGACCGGTTGGCCCGTGAACGGAAGAGTATGTTGATACGGCGGCGGTCCGAATTCGGGTGTAAGGGTAGTGATGCTTGCACCCGCCTCTTTTTGGGCTGACCAGATTGCACCCCACCATTGTTCGTGCACTTGGAGATGGCGTCGCCATTCCGGGGCTCGGGGGTCCGGTACCTGGGGGCCTTCTTCATAGCCGACGCGGGCATGGATATGACGGCAATGAGGGATAATCGCTGCGAGTAGCTGCTCAGCATCGGCAAGGAGCCGTTCGGCAACACACACCCAGTGGCTAAAATCAGCCGTAAACCTCAAGTTTGGTATTCGCTGCAGGAGCCGATAGGTGTTCCAGGGATTGCCAAAATAACGGGATCGATGGGTCTCATGGCAGCATACAACGCCGAATTTTGCCTCCAGCTCGGCGACCCGGCCGTAAAAGTCCTCTGCTTCGTCCGCCGTCCAGGCATCGGAGCCGGAGTGGACATTCAGGAACAGGGGCTCCGCATCAAGACATTCCTCGATCTGTTTGCGGAGGGAACGCAGATGGACGGCAACGGTCCCCCCACCATCCAGCATGTTGCTAAAAACCTGTGGGATCCAGCGTAGCCCCTGCGATTTAAGAACGCGTTTGAGTTTTCGTGCATCCGGCACCATCCTTGGCGACGCTTCGATTGCCTGGTAGCCCACCTCACGCCATCGTTCTAGATGAGGTTCGAAACCTTGAGAGAGGTCGACGCCCCAAAGATGTCGCACCAGCAGGAGTTTCATTTGTCTCCTTTCAGCAATACTGCCTTCGATAAATTCCCACGTTGAGCATGCCCGTCGCCGGTGTCATTGGAACCTGAAGCAGGTCGAGCGGCTGTGACCCATGGTGTTCTCCTCGAGTGCAGGAGGCGCGAAAGCGGGGCAGCAGCAGGAACACCACGCAAAACCCAGGACATGATCGCTGGCATCCCCGCTCCTAAAATTCGTCGTACGCAATCTGCCCATCAGCTACACCGAGATTCGCCAGCATCCGCTTGCAGGCTTTGACCATCATCGGCGGCCCGCACAGATAGTATTCGGCCGCTCCAGGATTGGGATGATGGCGCAGGTGCTGTTCCAGGACGACCTCATGGATGAATCCGGTTGCCCCGGTCCAACGGTCCTCAGCAAGCGGCGAGGATAGCGCCAGATGAAAGGAGAAGTTCGGATGTCTGGCTTCCAATTGGCGGAAGTAATCCTCGTAGAAAATCTCCTGCTTTGAGCGCGCTCCGTACCAGTAGCTGATTTTGCGCGCCGAGATTTCGGTTTCGAGCAGGTGCGAGAGATGAGCGCGCAAGGGCGCCATTCCCGCGCCTCCGCCGATGTATATCATCTCGTGCTGCGTGGGCTTGATGTGAAAGTCGCCGAAGGGACCGATCGCTGTCACCGTATCCCCGGGCTTCAGGCTGAAAACATAGCTTGAACCGACCCCGGGTTCGCAGTCCTGTCCGGGTGGAGGCGTGGCGATGCGCACATTGAAGCGAAGCTGCCGCTCCGTGCGCGGGTTGCCGGCAAGCGAGTAATTGTTGCGCTTGCCGGGGTATGGATTGCTCGCTACCAAGTCGAATACATGCTGGTTGCGCCACACGGTCGCAAACGGCTCGGGAATATCGAAATCGCGAAAGCGAATCGCATCGTACGCGGGGATATCGAACTGCAGATAATCGCCCGGCACGAAGGCTACCGCGCTCTCCTCGCTTTCCGGTTCGAGCACCAGTTCCTTAATGAAGGTGGCCACGCTGGTGTTGCTCACGACCCGGAAGCGGAAGGTTTTCTGCACGCGGGCTCCTGCGCCGCGCGCGTGCTCCACGTCGATCCAGATACGTCCCTCGCGTTCTTCCACCGGGTAGGTCGCGAGCCCGCGGCAGATCGGCGGCCGCGCCGGCGATCCGTCGATCAGGTTGAATCGGCCGTTGTGCTTTGGGCACTCAATGGTCCCCCCGATCACAAGGCCGTCGGCTAGATGCGTATTTCCGTGTGTGCAGAATCCATCGGTCGCAAAGAGATTTCCCTCTGCATTGCGATACAACGCGAACGACTTGCGTCCGTGGTCGAAGCGGATTGCTTCAGGTCGGCGCAAATCGGCCGCCGAACATACCTGAAGCCAGCCATTCGCGTCCGGTGCCTCCTCTGACACGAAGCACGATTCGCGCACCCGCGGCTTCGGGGAGGGGAGACGACGCTTCACATGATAGGCCGGATCCTTCCTTTGGTGCAGGAGTGCGGGAAGGATTTCTCGCCATGCGGCGAGAATCGAGGGATAGGGGGGAGGGCAGTCGCTCCTGATGACCTCATGCAGCTTAGGAAGAGCATGATAGGGGACCAGCGGGAACATGTGATGTTCGAGGTGATAATTCATGTTCCAATAGATGAACCTGCTGATCGGGTTCATGTAGACCGTGCGGCAATTGAGTCGATGATCCAGCACATTCTCCGCCAGGCCGGCGTGCTGGGTACTGTTGTGAACCACCATCAGCCACGTGCCAAAAAACTGCGGCAGCACAAATAAGAAGATCGGAAGCCAACTGTGCCAGAGAACAGCTGCCGCGATCACCACCAGGTAGATCGCCAGATAGATTCGCGCATTGCGAAAAAGCTTGGAATATTCGGTGGCGGGAATAAAGCCGCGCTCACCCTCGGTGACGCCTCCCAGCGCATGCCTGAGCAGGCTGGGGAAGTGGGTAGGATACACGTTCACCGCAAAGACCATCAGAACTAGGTCGCGGATACTCGGTGGCCGCGGAAACTGGATCTCGGGGTCCCGCCCCACGATGATGGTGTCGCTGTGGTGACGGATGTGGCTCCAGCGCCAGAGCACCGATTCCCGCAATACCATGAACGACGCGATTTCATAGACCGCGCGATTCATCCAGTCCGTTCGGAAGGCGGTTCCATGGCCACATTCATGCCAGCGCGAATCAGTACTGGTGCCGTAGAGCACGGTGTAAACCAAGTAGGGCAGAATCACCCACCAGGTTCCCCATAGCTTCCATGTCAAAACGCCCGACCCGATCAGCAGCGCAAACCAAAGAATGGTGTCGCGGATTGCCGGCCCGTCACGCCGTATAAGCAACTCGCGCATCGCGCCGCGGGGTACCGGACACTGATACCATTCGGCTTCTGCCAGGCCCTTTTCAATTGCCTGGGTGGCGTTTTCTCCCGTCAGGCTGTAGTCGATACGCCGAGGCGGTTGTTCGAGAACTGCTGCATCGTGGCTCATGATCGTCCCTGTTCTTTTCTGATCTCAGAGTGAATCCTGGTGCATCGGGAGGCGGCTTTCTGAGGTCCTTTAACCCGGGCAGCACATTCCTTCGCAGACGGCGACGTCCGCTGGTTTCAGAGGGTTGAACACGACAAACCTCTTGGGGGGAAGTGGGGATTCGAACGAAGCCGAAACTTCTCGCTCAAAGACTTAGACGAATCCGGGTTTGCTGTCCAGACCTAAAATCTATCCATCGAGAAGTTCGGCCTGCGAACCTATCTTCTGGCTGCCTATCAAACGTATCTCGTTATTTCTAATTGTGTTAACTGTCTAAATCGATAAGCTTCCACGGGTTCCGGCACGTAAGCACCCTTCGCGTGCTTGGTTTATCTAGTAAACCGCCCGGAACCCGGAGTGCCGAGCTGGCACGTTCCGATGGCGCCGCTCAGCGCGCACCCTGCATGTCCGGGAAACGAACCAGCCCAAATTTCAGCTGTGCATAGGGTCCGTAGCCGCTCCGCTGCCCAGAGGGACGGCTGCTCGCGCTAGACGGTTCCGGCGCGCGGGGGAACTGAGAAGCCGTTCATGCGTTTTTGGGCGTCAGTGCTCGCCATCGGGCTTCTGGAAGTTGTCCAGGCTGTCCGGGCGTGCGCAGGCAGCCGCACTCCGTGCATCGCGGCTGCCCGGCAGAGGGAGAGAGAAATCTAGGCGCGAAGGCGGCTGAGCAGGTCCTGGGGATGGACGGGCTTGGCGAGAATCTCGAACTCGTAGCCCTGGGCGCGCGCCTTCTCCAGCAGATCGGCGGTGGCCGCCTGGCCGCTGAACAGCAGGATCTTGATGCTGGGCAGCAGTTCGCGAATGCGAATGGCGGCATCGATCCCGTTCAGATCGGCCATGATCACGTCGGATATGAGCATGTTGGGCTCAAAGACCGGCGCCATCTCCAGCGCTTTTTCGCCAGAGTACACGGCGCGGGCTTCAAAGCCGCTCTGGTTGAGAATCATGGCCAGCGTATCGGCGATCACTCGCTCGTCGTCAGCCACCAGCACCTTGGGTTTTCTTGATTTTTCCGACATTCGTCTCCTGAACGCTCACTTGGGGAATATTGCACGTACAGCGCAGTTCCAGGCGAAGTTGGCCGGCGCACGCCGACGTGGCCGGACACCTCCACCATCATATCCCGGGAGAGCGGCTGTTCTGCTCGGCCCGACTTCCTTCGGCACCGCCGCAATCCGGCGGTCCAACCTCAAAAAACCGTCTTCGCGGCAGCGGCTGGGATCGTTCCCAAGCAATCGCACCGCACATATACTTGGAGAAGGACCTGCCGCCCTTCCGGGGGCAAGAGCCAAATTCCAGAATCGGCTTACCCGGCTCCTAATCCCTTTAAGACGCAAGTTGCTGGCATTGCGATCCCGCTGTGAAGCCAGACGGCGACCTGCAATACAAAGTTTTTTCCCTGGACCGAAGGACCCCGAACCCCCGGAGACGCACCGATGCAGAACACAAACACCCTCAAAGAGAAATGGATGCCGAATCGGGCGGCCGAGGCGATCATCCGGGCCGAAAAAATTGAAAAATACTACCAGCAGCCCAATGAAAGCCGGATCCAGGTCATCTCCGCAACCGATCTGAGCATCCAGCCCGGCGAAATCCTGGCCCTGCTCGGCCCTTCCGGCTCCGGCAAGTCCACTATGCTGCGCATGCTCTCCGGCCTCTCCACGCCCTCGGCCGGCCAGGTCTTCTGGCACGGCAGTCCCATCCGCGAGGCCGAGGTCAACGTCTCCATCGTGTTCCAGAGCTTCGCGCTCTTCCCCTGGCTGACCGTCCTGGAGAACGTCGCCGCCCCGTTGCAGGCCCGCGGCGTTTCCCCGGCCGAGCGCCGGGAACGCAGCCTGCGCATGCTCGACACCGTAGGCCTGGACGGCTTCGAAGCCGCCTATCCCAAGGAGCTCTCCGGCGGCATGAAGCAGCGCGTCGGCTTTGCCCGCGCCCTGGTCGTGGAGCCGGAGGTGCTCTTCATGGACGAGCCCTTCTCGGCCCTCGACGTGCTCACCGCCGACAACCTGCGCAGCGAACTCCTCGAGCTGTGGACCAAGAAGACCATGCCCACGCGCGCGGTCTTTCTGGTCACCCACAACATCGAGGAGGCGGTGCTGCTGGCCGACCGCATCATCGTGCTGGGCCGCAACCCGGGGCACATCCGCACCGACTTCCGCGTCAAGCTGCCGCATCCGCGCGACCGCAAGTCCGCGACCTTCACGCAGCTTGTCGACTACATCTACAAGGTTCTGACCCGTCCCGACGTGGCCCCCGCCGAAGCGCCCGCCCAGGCCGCCGGACCCCGCGCCCCCGAGCAGAAGCAGCGCTACCAGATGCTGCCCCACACGCGCCCCGGCGGCATCGCCGGCCTGCTGGAACTGCTGCTCGACAAGGGCGGACGCGACGACATGTACCGCCTGGCCGACGATCTCTCCTTCGAGATCGACGACCTGCTGCCCATCGTGGAAGCCGCGCAGATGTTGGGCTTTCTCCATGTGGAAGAGGGCGACGCCGTCATCACCGCGGAGGGCACCGAGTTCGCCAACTCCGAAATCCTGCGCCAGAAGGAGCTCTTCCGCGATGCCGCCATGGCGCACGTACTGCTGCTGCGCCAGATTCGCCGCGCCCTCGAAACCAAGAGCGACAACACCGTGCCCGAAGACTTCTTCCTCGACATGCTCGACGAGCAGTTCAGCGAGGAGGAGAGCCTGCGCCAGATGGAGACGGCCGTGGCCTGGGGCCGCTACGCCGAGCTGTTCGACTACGACGCCGGCCGCCGCCGCTTCGTGCTCCCCGACAGCCAGGAGGAAGAGGCCGCCGCCGGTGAGGAGGCGCATTGAGGATCCCTCATCCCCTGGCGCGCTCGCTGGTCACCGTTCGCAACTGGCCCGTCCTTATCGATCTGGCCATCGCCGGGGCCGCGCTCGCGGCCTTCTTCGCCATGATCTCCACCGGCGTCTACTGGCTCAGCAAGCCGGTGCCGGTGGTGGCCATCTCCAGCTCCATCGGGGTGCTGCCGGTCTATGCCTTCTATTCCATCGTGCGCATGGCCATCGCCTACTGCCTCAGCCTCACCTTCGCCATTGCCTACGGCTACATCGCCGCCTACAACCCGCGCATCGAGCCGTGGATGATCGGGGTGCTCGACATTCTTCAGTCGATTCCGGTGCTGAGTTTTCTGCCCCCCGTGGTGCTGGCCATGGTGGCGCTCATTCCCGGCCATCAGCTCGGCATCGAGATGGCCGTCATCTTTCTCATCTTTACCGGACAGGTCTGGAACCTGGCGTTTAGCTTTTACTCCTCGCTTAAGACGATTCCGCGGGAGATGATCGAGGCTTCGCGCGTCTACCGCTACTCCGGCTGGCAGCGCTTCTGGCAACTGGAGATGCCCTATGCCGCCATCGGTCTGGTCTGGAACTCCATCGTCTCGGTCGCCGGTGGCTGGTTCGCGCTCATCTTCTGCGAAACCTTCACGATGGGCAACCGCAACTTTCAGCTTCCCGGCCTGGGCAGCTACATCCAGACCGCGACATTCGACGGCAACGTGCGCGCGCTGGTCAGCGGCATCGGCGCCGTGGTGCTGATCGTGGTGGCCACCGACCAGCTCCTCTGGCGGCCGCTCATCGCGTGGAGCGACAAGTTCAAGTTCGAGCAGGTGGAAGCCTCCGAGCGCGTCACCTCGCCCATCCTCACCCTGCTGCGCCGCTCGGCTTTCCTGGGCGCCGTGCCGGGACGCATCTGGAACAGCTTGCAGGAGCCGCTGCTGCGCCGACTGGCGCGCAGCAAAGAGACCCGCATCGTCCATCCGGTGGATGAGTCCGCTTCGCGCCGTCCCTCGCCCGCGCTCTGGCTGCTGGGCGTCGCGGTCTTCGCTGCCATCTGCTGGGCCGCGGTGCAGGCCGCGCTCCTGCTGCGCACCCTCACCTGGCCGGACCTGCGCCTGCTGCTCGAAGGTGCCGCGGCTACCTTTCTGCGCGTCAACGCCGCCCTGCTCATCTCCGCGGCATGGACAATTCCGGTAGGCGTGGCCATCGGCTTCAACCCGCGCGTGGCGCGCATCGTGCAGCCGCTGGCGCAGATCATGGCTTCGGTTCCGGCCACCGCCTTTTTCCCGGTGCTGCTCATCTTCCTGGTGCGCCTCGGCGGGGGCCTGGGCATCGGCTCCATCGCCCTCATGCTGCTGGGCACCCAGTGGTACATCCTGTTCAACGTGATTGCCGGCGCCATGTCCATTCCCTCGGACCTGCGCGAGGTAGCCCGCCTCTTCCACTTCAGTCGCTGGCAGCGTTGGACCCGCCTGATTCTGCCCGGCATCTTTCCCTACCTGCTGACCGGCATGGTCACTGCCTCGGGCGGCGCCTGGAACGCTTCGGTCATGGCTGAGTACTCGCGTGTGAAGGGGCACACCCTCGAGGTGATCGGCCTGGGCGCGCAGATCGACGCCGCCACCGATACCGGCCGCTTCGCCATGCTGCTGCTGGCCACCATCTTCATCTCCCTGATGGTGGTCACCATGAACCGCCTGGTGTGGCGGCGGCTCTACCGGCTCGCGGAGACACGATTTAAACTCGAAGCTTAAGCGCCCAATCGCTGTTGAATCCGCGGATGAGTGGCGACAATCGTGTACGGTGAGGACAGAATGCTTCAAGTAGGACTGATCGGATTTGGCATGGTGGGGCGGGTCTTTCACGGGCCTCTGCTCTCGTCGGTGGACGGCATCCGGCTGGCCGCCGTGCTCGAACGCAGCAGCAACCAGGCTGCCGAGCGCTATCCCGGCATCAAGACCTATCGTTCTCTCGACGAGATGCTCGCCGATGCGTCGCTCGACCTCATCGTCATCGGCACGCCCAGCACCACGCACTTCGAGATCGCCCGTGCCATCCTCAACGCCGGCCGCAATCTCGTCGTGGACAAGCCCATGGCGATTCACTCCGCGCAGATCGCGGAGCTGATTGCGATCGCCCGGCAGAAGAAGGTTCTGCTCGCGCCCTTCCAAAACCGCCGCTGGGACGGTGACTTCCTGACGGTTCAGAAGTTGTTGCGCGAAGGCGCGCTGGGGCGGCTCGTCTCCTTCGAATCGCGCTTCGACCGCTGGCGTCCCGATCCCCCCACCAACCGCCTCTGGAAGGAAGACCCCAACAGCGGCGGCGTGCTGCTCGACCTGGGCACGCATACGGCCGACCAGGCCCTGGTGCTCTTCGGAAAACCCGAGGCCGTCAGCGCCCACGTGGTCTGCGAGCGCGACTGGGTCCGCGTCAACGACAGCTTCGAGATGCGCCTCCGCTATCCAAACTTCAGCGTCACCCTCGGCGCGAGCTGCCTCTGCCTCCCGGCTGGACCGCGTTACCACCTGCGCGGCACCAAGGGCAATTATTGGAAGCACGGCGTCGACCCGCAGGAAGCGGCGCTCAACAAGGTGACGCGCATCGACGATCCCGCCTGGGGCCGCGAGCCGCAGAAGGACTGGGGCCAGCTCTACGTCGATGCCAACGGCGCTACCGTGAGCCATCCGGTCGAGCCCATTCCCGGCGACTACCGGCAGTACTACGCCGTCCTCCGCGACGCACTGCTCGGCAAGGCGGCGCCTCCGGCCACGGCCGTGGAAGCCTGGCGCACCGCGCGGCTGCTCGAATGGGCGCAGGAGAGCAGCGACCAGCGCCGCGAAATCGTCTGCGATTGGAGCACCGAGCCGGAATAATCCCGCAAAATCGCATGCCCCAGCTCTCGTTTCTGAGATTCGGGCAGCCTCGCCGCCGGATGCCCCAGGTCTCGCTTTTGAGACCTGGGAAAGTGAAGCCGGGTGCCCCCAGGTTTCGCTTCTGAGACCTGGGAAGGTGAAGGGGCCGGGTCCCGGAGGGACCAGCCGAAAATAGCCCAGGATGAAGTCCGTCGCGTAAGCGGCGGACGCAATCCTGGGAAAGGCCGAAAAAGGACCCGAAGCCCCGGAGGGGCGACCGAACCCCGCCACGGAATTCGTGGCGTGGGGTCGGGCATCAATTCTGACCGGCTTCCGCGTCTGCGTTCGATCCCCGAACGCACGGGTGCCCCCAGGTTTCGCTTCTGCGACCTGGGAAATTGCGCCGCCCACGTCCCGGAGGGACCAGACGAAAATAGCCCAGGATGAAGTCCGTCGCGTAAGCGGCGGAC
>DAIDLI010000063.1 GCA_027449545.1 Acidobacteriaceae bacterium
TTCGAACCTGTGCAGGGGGATCCTGCAACTCATGAGCACTCTCATCGAGGAGCCGACGAGCGCCGTTGAGCCGGAGGATCCAACCATGAGCGGGTGGATGAAATTTCGTCTCCAGCTCCCGACGCTTCCCGAGGCGTTTGCCAGCCTGATGCGCACCGTGGTGGTGGCGCTGTTTGTGCTGACCTTCATCCTTCAGCCCTTTTTTATTCCCTCGGAAAGCATGGAGCATACGCTCCTGGTGGGAGACTTCCTGCTCTTCAACAAGCAGGTCTTCGCTCCGGCCGGTCCGGTAGAGCGCTGGATTCTGCCGTACCGGCAGGTGCAGCGCGGCGACATCATTGTGTTTCACCATTCGAATCCGCCGCTTCTGGTCAAGCGGGTGATCGGGCTGCCCGGCGATCACCTCCGCATCCGCAACGGCCACGTGCTGGTGAACGATGTTCCGCTCCAGGAGCCGTATGTGGCGATTGAGCCCGCGCCGCCCAACTCTTTCCGCGACAACTTTCCATCACGCAGGTACACCGATCCGGATATCGATCCTGACTGGTGGCGGCAGATGCAGCGCCTGATCCAGCACGGCGAACTGGTGGTTCCGGCCGGCGACTACTTTGTGCTGGGCGATAACCGCAACCACAGCATGGACTCCCGCTTCTGGGGCTTTGTGCCGCGCGGAGCGATTGTGGCCGCGCCGGTGATGATTTACTTTTCGCTGCGCCGGCCTTCCACCACGGATGTGCAGCAGGGCACGGATGATAGACTCGGACACGACAGTCAATTTACGGCACGCTTGGCGGAGTTTGCGCGTTGGAACCGCATCTTCCGGGTGGTGCACTGATTCTCTCTCGATCCGGGCTTAGAGCGACAGGATGACGAATAGAAAAACAGCGGCCTCGAAAGCCTCGGAGGCGCAGGTGGTTGCGACTGCCGCGCAGGAGCGGGAAGAAGAAACGCCCCTGGAGGCGATCGCCAGCATCTGCTCGGTTCTGGTGATCGGGCTCTACATCCTGACCTTTATCGCGCAGAACTTTGTGATCCCCTCCGGTTCCATGGAGAAGACTCTGCTGGTGGGCGATCACCTGGTGGTGGATCGGCTCACGCTGGCGCCTCCTGCCAAGTGGATGCCGCTGGTACGCTACCGCGAGCCCCGCCGTGGCGACATCATCGTGTTCATCAAGCCGGTGGCCGAACCCGAACCCGGCCCGGACGGTAAACCGCAGTACCTTTTCCTGGTGAAACGCTGCATTGGCATTCCCGGCGATCACATCCACCTGCGCAACGGCATCGTGATCATCAATGGCGTGGCCCAGTCGCAGCCCTACGCTCAACCTACGACGCCGGAGAATTTCAATGAGTTCCTGGACGATTTCCCCTCCGTGCCGCCCGGCGACGTGCAGGGTTCGACGGAATCGTGGGATGTGGCGTTTCCCAGCTATATCCAGAACGGCGATCTGGTGGTGCCGCCCGGGCATTACTTCATGATGGGCGACAATCGCCACAACAGTCTGGACTCGCGCTTCTGGGGATTTGTGCCTCGTGCCGATATCATCGGACGCCCGCTCTTCAACTACTGGTCGTTCAAGACTCCCGAGGAGGAGTACGACCAGACCGGCGCCGGCCATCAGATCGCGTGGATGTTCCACGTGGCGACGCATTTCTTCACCGATACGCGCTGGGGGCGTACGTTCCATATTGTGCGCTGACAGCGGGCGCGGTTTCAGTCATGATGGACAACATGCAAGACAAGGAAGCTGTTCCATCGCACCGCTCCGCGGCGAGGCGCAGGCGCCGCCGTCTTCTCGGGCTGGCCGTGGTGCTGGTGCTTGCCACCATCCTGGTTCCCCCCTTTATCAACATCGGCCGCTATAAAAGCAGGATCACCCAGGCCATCTCGACCTCGCTGGGGCGGCCGGTGCGTCTCTCGTCGGTGGAACTGCGCCTGTTTCCGTGGCCCAGCTTTGTGCTCACCAACCTGAGTGTTGCCGAGGATCCGGCCTACGGCTCGGAGCCGGTTTTGCACGCCGATACGGTGCGTGCCAACCTCAGCCTGTGGTCGCTGTGGCGGCGCGATCTGGAGTTCGGCAGCATCCATGTGGAGAATGCCAGCCTCAACTTGGTGCACGCTGCGCCGGGACGCTGGAATCTCGACCCCTTGTTTCGCACGGCGGCAGCGCATCCTGGCTCAGCATTCCGCGCTGGACGCCTGCCCTACCTGGAAGCCACGGATTCGCGCATCAACATCAAGGACGGCGCGGAAAAGCTGCCATTCTCGCTCATCAACACGGATCTCTCGTTCTGGCAGGAAAGCCCCGGCGACTGGCGGGTGCGGCTGCGCGGCCAGCCGGCGCGCACGGACGTGGCGCTGGAACTGGGAGACACCGGGATTGTGCGTCTGGAGGCCAGCCTGCGCCGGGCTCCAGAGCTGCGCAACATGCCGGTTCAGCTCGATCTGGACTGGCGCGAGGCGCAACTGGGCGCGCTGGCGCGGCTGCTGACTGGATCGGATACGGGGTGGCGCGGCAATTTGACCGGCGAGGCGCATGTGGACGGAACCCCCGATGCGGCGCAGGTTACGGTGCGGCTTCGCGCGACCGGAGTGCACAGGGCGGAATTTGCCCCGCCGACGCCGCTGGACTTCGATGCCAATTGCGGCCTGATCTACGACTACACGCAGCGCGCGCTCAGCAAGCTGAGCTGCAACTCACCCCTGGGCGACGGAAGGCTTCGCCTGACGGGCGACATTCCCGGGGCGGGAGTGCCGGATCTGACGCTGGAGATGGACCGGATTCCGGCAGCCGCCGGCTTGGATCTGCTGCGCACCATGCGCAGCGGCATTGCGCCTAGCCTGGAGGCTTCCGGCACGGTGAGCGGCAAACTGCAGTACGCCGCCGCAACGAGGTCGGAGGTGGTTGCTCCGGTACGGCGGCGGAAGGCTTCGAAGCCGCGCTCCGCTGCCTCTCCCGACGAGACTTTGACGGGCAGGGTCACGGTCCAGGGATTTGCGCTGAACGGCGGTGCGCTGAGCCAGCCGCTCCAAGCTTCGCGGGTGGTGCTGGAGCCGACTGTGGGTGGTGGCCTAGGTTTTCAGCAATCGATCACCGGGACGGCAACGATGGAGGCTGGCGGCGCAACGCCGCTGAACGTGAGCCTGCGCTTTGGTACCGGTGGATACCAGATGACGCTGCGCGGTCCGGTGAGCCTGGCGCGCGGCCGCGAGCTGGCGCAGGCGGCCGGTCTGGTGCAGGCCGGGAGCTTGGACAACGTGACTGGCGATGCGGCGTTACTGAATGTGACGGCGCAGGGCCCGTGGATTCAGGAAGGCGAGTTTGCGGCTGGGACACAGGCGCCTGTCCGCGCAGACGGCGAGCCTGAGGCGGATACGCTGGACGGAACCGTGACGTTGCACGATGCCGATTGGCATGCGGACTTCCTGGCCGGTCAGGTGGCGATCTCCGAGGCGGTTCTGCACGTCAATCGCGAGCGGCTCCTCTGGGACCCGGTGCAGTTTGCTTACGGCCCGGTGAAGGGAACCGCGAGCTTCTCGATGCCGGTCAACTGCGCTGCTCCAGGCGGCGCAGCCGCCCAGCCCGCGCCGGATCCGTGCGCTCCGGAGTTCACACTGCATTTCGGCTCGCTGGATGCGGCGGAGCTCCAGTCCGCGTTTCTGGGAGCACGGCGGAAAGGAACGCTGCTCGACAGCCTCATCGACCGCTTCCGGTCCAACTCCGCGCCAGCCTGGCCGCCGTTGAAGGGCAGCGTGGAAGCAGCCGTTCTGACGCTGGGTCCGGCCACGATCCGCCAGGCCTCGGCCCGCGTGAAGATCGCTGCCCAGAGCGCCGAGCTTAGTGATTTTGCGGGAAGCGTTCTGGGCGGGCGGCTGCATGGAAGCGGTACTGTGAGCTGGTCTGGCGATTCCGGCAATGAGCCGTCGTACAGCGTCGACGCCGGTATCGAGGGAATTCCGGCTACCTCCGCGGGACAACTGCTGAGGACGCATTGGACGGGCGGCCCGCTGAGCGTAAATGGCAAGGTTGAGCTCGCCGGATTCAAGGCGAGGGATCTTGCTGCCTCGGCCAAAGGCACCGTGCACTTTAGCTGGAAGCATGGCAGCATGGCGACGCCGGCAAGCGCACCGGAAGAGGGGCCAGCGGTTTCGCAGGCGAAGATGCCGGCGCAATTCGAGCAGTGGAGCGGCGATGTGCAGATTGGGCACGGCGCAGCCAAGCTGGGAATGAATGAGCTGGTCAGCGCGGGACACCGGCAGGAGCTTGCAGGCGGCATCACGCTAACCGATCCGCCGAAGGTGCAGATTGCGCCGGTCAAGCCGACCGCGCATTAGCGCCTACGATCCGTGCTCCTTGGTGGCGGCTGGGGTGTCGAGAGCCTTCAACTCCTTTTGCCGCCGTACGAGCGAGCGCACCAGAACCGCAATCAGCAGCAGCCAGACCGCGGCGCCGATCGCTTCGCTGGAACGGGGCTCGTCGCTGTTGGCCCAGAGCAGAAGCGGAAACAGGATGACAGCCAGAGCGAGATAGCGCTTGAGGCTGCGCACTCTCCTGGCCAGAGCCTCACGGCTTTCCGGGGGTAGGCCCTGGGCGATCCTGGTGCGCCGCTGGGCAGCGACTTCCCGATTGAACCGGCGGATGGCGGGCAGAAGCAGGGCAAACATCGCGACCCACCAGACGATTGCGAGCACCGTGAAGGTCTGGACGCCAAGCGCTCCCTTGGCTTGCGCGAGGGCCAAGGCGATCAAGACCACGGCGCCGCCGGCGCAGATCATCACGATGCGCTGGCGGAAGGCTTTTTCAGGCGAGATCATACGGGCCCTTTTGTATCACACCGGGGCGCGAAGCCGCGCACTGCGTAGTTGCCGATCTGACGGCGGAGGGGTGGCCAAGAGCCAGTGAGTCAGCAGGTCAGGTTGTTCTTTACTCCGAGGCCTGAATCTTGCGGCCGTGGAGGCTGTGGATGCGGCGCGTGTTCATCTTGTACAGCGCTACGAAGCTGTCAATCTGATTGCGGCTGAGGCCCAGCGGCTGCTGGAGGACAAACCAGCGCACGCCCTCGGTGCAGGGAGGTTCCAGCAGCGAGCCCATGTAGGTCCAGTAGCCGCGGTCGGCAGGCAGCAGGCCGCCGGGGTTGACCATGTCCGTGACTTTTTCGCTCTGGCCGGGGTTCTGGGGCAGGTGCTGCCAGAGCATGGAGATGGTGGCGTTGGGGAAGTCCTGGCCCTCGGCGAGGCGGATGGCCAGCATGGCGGTCTGACCGTCAGCGCCGCGCAGGAGCATGTCCGCTTCCATGTTGGTGTAGTTGCCGCGGTAGGTGTGCTCGCTGGGGTGGTGGAACTCGATGGAGACCAGGTTGTAGCGGACCCCGTTGGCGAGGATGGAACTT
>DAIDLI010000064.1 GCA_027449545.1 Acidobacteriaceae bacterium
AACTCGATGAAGTTGGCCTTGGTGGTTTCAGCGATGATCTTGGCCAGCGTGGTTTTGCCCACGCCGGGCGGGCCCCAGAAGATCATGGAGCTTGCGTCGTCGCGCTCGATCTGCACGCGCAGCGGCTTGCCCGGACCGGTGAGGTGTTCCTGGCCGCAGAGCTCGTCGAGGGTACGCGGCCGCATGCGTTCGGCCAGCGGAGCGCCTGCGTGGGGCAGATCTTTGGAGGAGCGCATGGGCCGGGAGGCGAAGGGCGCCTCGGGCTCATTATCGAACAAGCTCATGGTGTCGCGCTCCTCGCCCTCCTCCGGCTCGCCGGCCCCGGGAGTCTTACTTCAGCCTAATCTGTTCGGCTGCGCCGGTGTAGTGCGCCTGGCGCGCGGCGTGGGCGTCGATCTGCGCGCCGACCCCGTGCGTGGCATCCACCAGCACCACGCGGAAGGTGCGCCCGGCCGGCATGCCCGGATAACTGCCCTGCCGCGCCCCGATGGTCAAGGTGGCGCTGGCGTCGTCCCAGTGCAGCGGAATCTGGGCATGCTCGCCCTTTTCGTAGTCGTAGGTATCGCCCTCATCCTCATAGAGCGTGAAGTCGGCGTTTGCTCCGCGATAGATGCGCAGCGTGATGGGCGCATCGGGCGATTGCATGGCGTATTCCACCTGCGGGCCGAGCGGCAGAATCGTGCCCGCCTTGATGTAGAGCGGGATGCGGTTGAGCGGCGCCGCAGCCTGGATGCGCTGGTCACCGCCGAGCTTCGCGCCGGTCCAGAAGTCGTACCAGGCCGACGCCGGCGGCAGGTAGACGGTGCGCCCGGTCGCGCCCTGCCTGGTCACCGGGTTAACCAGGATCGAGGGACCAAACATGTACTCATCGCCGATGTCGCGGACCTTGGGATCGGTGCGCCAGTCCATGATGAGCGGACGCATCATGGTGTAGTCGTCGCTGGTCACGCGCCAGGCCAGCGAGTAGATGTAGGGCAGCAGCCGGTAACGGAGCTTGTCGTAGGCGATGAGCGTGGGCGTCTGCGGGCCGTAGGAGAAGATCTCGTTGGTATCGTTGGCGCGGTGCCCGTGGGTGCGGAAGATGGGGCAGAAGACGCCGAACTCATACCAGCGGGTGTAGAGCTCCTGGTAGGAGGGATCGCGGGTATCGCGCACGTAAGGCCAGCCGTAGCCGGCAATGTCGGTGGTCCAGTAGGGAATGCCGGAGACCTCGAAGTTGAGCCCCGCCGCGATCTGGTGGCGGAAGTCGTGGAAGGTGCCCATCACGTCGCCCGACCACACCGTAGTGGCATAGCGCTGCTGCCCGAGAAAGGCCGAGCGGGTGAGCAGGAAGAGGCGCTTGCGGCTGGTGGCCGCGCGCCAGTGGTCGTAGACATTGCCGTTGTGCAGCAGCGGAAAGATATTGGTGTAGCGTGCGCCGTTGCCCATGGCCAGGTGCAGCGAGTCCAGCGTGGCATCGCTGTAGCCATTCCAGGCCTCGGGCTCGGCGCTGTCGAGCCAGAAGCCATCCCATCCCTGCGCCATCAGCGGCGCGATCAGGTGCTTCCAGAAGAGCTCGCGGGCCGCGGGATTGCTGGGATCGTAGTCCGTGGTTCCGGGGATGAGCAGGTTCTTCGCCTTCAGCTCGCGATAGAAGTCCGAAGTTGGGTCGGTGACGGCCCAGACGGAGATGATGGCGTGCAGATGCTCCTGGTGCAGGGTTTTGAGGGCGGCGGCGACATCGGGATCGGGCTTCAGGTAGTCGGCTGAGAATTGGGGATCGCCGCGCCGGGCCCACCAGAACCAGTCCTGCACGAGCATGTCGAGCGGCACATGCCGGGAGCGGTACTCCTGGGCCACGTCGAGCAGGTCTTTCGCCGAGCGGTAGCGGTCCTTGGATTGAATGAAGCCGTAGGCCCACTTACCGAACATGGGCGCATGGCCGGTGAGATCGCGATAGGTGTGGATGACCTGGTCGATCTCCGGACCGTAGAGAAAGTAGTAGTCGATGGCGTCGGCGGCCTCGGCGCGCAGGGTCAGCTCGCTGGGGAAGCGATTGTCGAACCAGGAATGCGAGGCGGTGTTCCACAGAATGCCATAGCCGTTGGTGGAGATGAGCAGGGGCACGGCGACGTCGGTGTTGGCCTGGGCGAGCTCGACCACGTTGCCGCGGTAGTCGAACAGGCCGCCCTGGTGCTGGCCGAGGCCGTAGAACCCTTCCCGGGGCGACGGCTGAAAGCGGTCGCTGACGTGGTAGACCTTCTCGCCATTGATCACGTCGGGCGTGTAGACGCGTGTACGCCGATCGGATTCGAACAGCAGCGTGTCGCCGGCCGCATTCCGGAAGGTGAGCTGGCCGGTAGCGAGGTCGATGCTTACCTGGAGCTGGGTGGTGCGCAGCGTGGCCTGCTTGGAATCCTGCGAGAAGTCGAAGGGATGGGGCGTGCAGGCATGCAGCATCCAGGGCTGGTTCGGCGAGGCAGCACGCGGATCGCCGGGGCCGGCCACGATGTGCAGAATGCCCGCGCCGCAGACGCTGACGTGCAGCGTTTCCTGGCCGCGGTGCATGACCATGCCGCTGCTCTCGCGATGGACGGTGGCGGCGGGCTCATCGGACTGCGCCGAGCATAGGTTCGCGGCGGACGGGGACAGCAGGGCGGCGCACAAGATACTCAACAGGAAGACGCGCATTCGGGACCAGCTCCGGGAACGGGGAATCATTGCCTTAAAAGAATAAGCGCACGCCGCCTCGGGAGGGAGCAGCGCGATGCGGCAGGAGGGGCTGCCGGGGCAGGCGGAATGTTGATGCTGTCAGTGCAGACGCCGCTTTGCAGGCTTGCTCACAGAGTTCGCGCCCCGCTGCCGCGCGGCCTCATACAACAGGACACTGGCGGCCACGGCGGCATTGAGGCTCTCGGCCGGACCAACATGCGGAATCGTCACGGCGCCGTCGGACTGGGCGGCAAGCGCGCCGGGTACGCCGTTACCCTCGTTGCCGATGATGAGCGCCACCGGCTCTCTCAGGTTGAGTTCCCCCACCGGACGGGCATCCCGCACCGCGGTGGCAAAGACTCCGAAGCCCGCCGCGCGAAGCCGCGCCAGACAATCCTGCTCTCCGGCGGCGATCAGCGGCACGCGCAGCACGCTGCCGGCGGAGGCGCGGATGGCCTTGGGATTCCAGGGGCTCACGGTGCCGGGCAGGCTCACCACGCCTGTCGCGCCGAAGGCCTCGGCGGAGCGCAGAATGGTGCCCAGGTTGCCGGGGTCCTGGAGGCCGGCCAGTACAACCACAAGCCCGGGGCCGGCCTGCTTCCGCAAAAGGTCTGCCCAGGTCCACTTCGGCGGCTCGAGCAGCGCGGCGATCGGCTGGGGCGTCTCCGTGGTGAGGGCGGAATCCAGCAGCGCCTTGGGCGTCAGCAGGATCTCCGTCTCCTCGGGCAGATCGAGAGACTCAAGCAGCTTTTCCGCCCCCTGCGCGACGAAGACGCACTCCATGCGCAGTCCGGCGCGGATGGCCTCGGCGAGCAGGTTCGGCCCTTCCATCCCCACGCGGCCGCCGGTCAGCGGGCGCGCCAGGATTTGGCGCAGCTCTTTCACGCGGGCGTTGTGCTTACTCTGTACAATGCGAACAGGCATCGAACCGATTCTATGCGGTTTTCGTGCAAATGACGGCAGAGCCAAAACTTGCACCGGAATTGGTGCTGTGTTACTTTCCGTCTTTACGACATCTTCCATTCGGAAACCGAGGTAGGCTCTTTTGTCCGCGGAGATTTTGCGCGTCCATCCCGATGAACCCCAGCAGGACCGGGTTGACTATATCGTTTCCTGCCTGCGCAAGGGCAATGTGGTGGCGCTGCCCACCGACACGTTCTACGGCCTGGCCGTCGACCCGGTGAATCTGCGGGCAGTCGAGCAGATCTATCAGATCAAGACCCGGCAGAAGCACAAGCCGCTGTCGCTGCTGATTGCCAATCTGGGTCAGGCCTACACGCTGGCGCGGGACACGGATGCGATGCTCGACCGGCTGGCGGATAAGTTCTGGCCGGGCCCGCTGACGATCATCGTGCGCGCCGGCAGCAAGCTGCCGCTTCGTTCCACGGCCAATACCGGCAACGTAGCGATCCGCATCCCTGATGCCGCCATTCCGCGCGCAGTGGTGGAGCAGCTCGGTCTGCCTATCACCGCGACCTCCGCCAACCTGCAGGGCGCGTCGGAGTGCACCAACGCCTCCTGCGTGCGCGACCAGATCGGCGATCGCATTCCGCTGATCGTGGATGGCGGACCCACTGCCCGCGCGCTGCCAACCACGATTGTGGACCTGTCGCTGGGCAACGGCCGCTGGGAGATTCTGCGCGAGGGCGCCATCCCCACTCATGAAATTGTGATGGTTTTGCAGCGCTAGAATGAGGCCTATGGGCGGGGGAAAGAACCCGCGACGCCGCTGGGGACTGCGTGTGGCAGCCTTCGCGGTGGTCGCCGGGACGATCGGCGCGGCGGCCTGGTTCCACTGGGTCTACAGCCGCATCGAGTGGTATGCGCATCACGATGAGGCCGCGCCGGCGGACGCGATCTGCGTCCTCGGGGCCGCCGAATATGACGGACACCCCTCGCCTGTCTTCCGCGCCCGGCTGGATCATGCGGTTGAGCTCTACCGCCAGGGCATCGCTCCCATCGTGATCCCCATTGGCGGCGCGGGGGGCGACCAGTACAGCGAGGGAGCGGTTGGCAAGACGTACCTGGAAAGCCGCGGCGTTCCCGAGCAGAACATCATCGCCGAAACCCACAGCACCAACACCGAGCAGTCCGCCCGCCGCCTGGCGGTGATTGCCCGCGCCAATGGCTTCCGACGCCTGGTTGTGGTCAGCGACGGTACGCACCTGTTCCGGATTCATGCCCTCTGCGCTGCCAACGGCCTGGACGTGCTCACCTCGCCCCGCGAACGGGGCTCGGTAGAAGATTCGTCGCTGGAGGCGCAGCGCATTGTGCACGAGATGCTCAGCTACACCCTGTGGCGGCTGCATCTGCACTGAAACGGGCTCTAACGGAACCTGACCAGCAGCGCCAACGCGCAGGCAGCGGCGCTCAGGGTGGAGAGAAAGTTGACCCCGTCGTTATTGAGCCACTGGAGCCGCTCGAAGGTAGCGCCCAGAAGGCTGTCGAAGAGCAGCCCAAACACCGCTCCAGCCCAGGCAATCTCAAAGGAAGCCCGCGATGTGCGCAACGCATAGCTGCCCAGGGCCGCCACAATGGCCGCGGCGGCGATGCCGGCCAGCGTGCCAGCCAGGGTGATGCCGCCGTCGGTGCCCGGTTCCACCCTGCTGAATGTAGTGATCATGCGCGGACGTCCGCCCAGGACCTGGCCCAGCTCGGAAGAGACGGTATCCGCCGCGGCCTCGGCCAGGGCAGCCAGCGCGGCGATGAACAGCACCCGTTGCTCCGGCCGAAAGCCGGCAAAGCGGTGCAGGCCAGCCAGGGAGGACTGCGCGATGTCGGTGCAGAGGAGGGCGGCCACTCCGAGATTCGCCGCCACCTGTGCGGCGCTGCGCCCGTCGTGGCGCTCGGCCGTGCCCAGCCGCTGCTTGCGGCCGCGCCCGATCCGGGTGGAGACGAAGGCCAGCAGCGAAACCGCCAGGACGGGCACCAGCGCCGTGTGCCACGGCTGGTAGGGAAAGCTTGCGGTGGAGTACATCAGGCTGGCGGTGATGGCGGCGCCAGTCAACGCGGCGGCCGGGGTGGCGGCGCGCAGACGCCAAGTGATCAGCCCCAGGAGCGTGCTCAATCCCAGCACCCAGACTGCCACCTGGACCGGCTGCTGCGACCACCACTGGGTCTTCAGAACAGCATCGGTGGCCACCGCCGGCAGCACCACCAGCAGCACCAGCTTCGATTGCCATTCCAATCGCGATCGGGTCACTCCTCATGGTACCCGCCCGGGATGATGCCGCACTGGCCGACAGACAGGTCCCCTGATTTACAATCACGGGGTAAGCAGGAAAGATTTGGAATGAGGCTTTTCTCGATGAGTTCAAGCCATGCGCGCAGGCGATTGGCTCAGGCGGGTGGAATTCTTGTGGCTGCTGCCATGCTTGGCGGCTGCGGCAACAATTATCGCCCGGTGGTGACCCCCGTAGCCACCAGCGGTCCGGCTCCGCAGCCGACCTCGTATGTGGTGGCTGTGTCCTCGCCCTCGCCAACCTCGCCCGGCATCGCCAGCATTATTGATTATTCCGGCGACTCGATGGACGCACAGGCCCCCATCGGCATTGGGCCGCTGGCCTTCACCATCGACGAGGCGGGCGGCACGGGATACACCTACAACAGCGATCACACGATCACCAACTTCCCGATCGTCACCGATCTGCAGCAGAAGCTGTTGACTGTGACCACCATTCCCTCCTCGGCGGTACCGGTGAACATCGCGGCGCCCTCCATGGGGCTTTGGATCGGCGATCTGACCGGAAACCTGGTGGACCTGTTCAGCGGCTCGCCGCAGTCGTTCAAGCTGTCGCTTCCCATGGCGCCCAACTCCGTGCCCGCCTATGTGGCCGGAGTGCCCACGCCGAACGGCCAGCGCGAGTACGTGATCAACCAGAATGTCGCCCTGACCAATCCCACCGGCGTGGAGTGCAATCAGACTCCCACGGCTGAGCCCAACGGTGTGGCAACCCCCGTCGAGGTCTATAACAGCACCATCGATACCCCGCTCGCGCTCGACCCGTTTGCAGCCTCGACCGGCTCGTTCCTGGCCCGCTGCCCGGTGTATGCGGTGCAGAGCCCGGACCAGCGCCGCCTGTTCGTGATCAACCGCGGCAGCGACACCATCTCGGTGATCAACTCGCAGAACAACAGCCTGGACCAGTGCGCGCCTTTCACCAACCAGAACGGCCAGCAGGTGAGCTGCCACCCGATTCTGCCGCTTAGCCTCAACGCCGTAGCGGCGCTCCAGGCGGCGGCCGCAAATCCGAACGCACCCGCGGGTATACCTACCGCGCCGCCCAACGGAACTGCCGGTATGCCCACAGCAGCCGGCCCCGTCTATGCCGAGTACAACGCCGCGACCAGTACCCTGGTGGTCTCCGACTACGATTCGGGCAGCGTGAGCATCATCGACGTCAGCCTGGACCAGTATGGCAACGACAGCCCGACCTTCGGCACCACCTATACCGTGAAGGTGGGCAACAACCCGGCCAGCGTCACCGTGCTCTATGACGGCAGCCGGGCCTACACCGCCGACCAGACCGATGGGACCGTTACCGTTGTGAATCTTTCCAGCCACTCGGTCGAAAAGACGCTTCACGTTGTCGGCCATCCCCGCACCGTGGTCTCCACGGAAAACTCGCTTTACGGCAAGGTCTACGCCGGGTCGCCGGACTCGCCTTATCTCACGATTCTGGAAACGGAGCACGATCTCGAAGATTCCACCATTCTGCTTGAGGGGAACCTGGTGGACGTGCGCACTACGACCCAGAGCGGCCAAAGGCAGTCGGTTCCGACCTACAACGGCAGCACCTCGGTGAGCACCTATAACTTCAGCAGCCGCATTCCCGGCTTCGGCCAACCCTGCAACCTGCCGCCGGCTATGATGATTGCCAAGTTCGGCGCCAACTATACCCTGAAAGATTGCCGCGCCATTCCTCAGTAAGAACCAGCGCGATGAACCCAAAGGGCCGTTTCCGCTGCGGAAATGGCCCTTTGCTTTTGAAGGAACAGCCGGAATGACCGAGGAACCCAAAGCCCGCGCCGCCAAAACCCGCCTCGACCTGCTGGTCGTGGAACAAGGCCTGGCGCCCAGCCGCGAACGCGCCCGGGCCCTGATCCTCGCCGGCCGCATCCTGGTGAACGAGCAGAAGCTCGACAAGCCCGGCGCGCCGGTCCCCGGGGACGCGCACCTGCGGCTGCTGGGCGACGATCTGCCCTA
>DAIDLI010000065.1 GCA_027449545.1 Acidobacteriaceae bacterium
CAAGGGCCTGGCCGATACGGCGTTGAAGACGGCCGACTCGGGCTACCTGACGCGGCGTCTGGTGGACGTGGCGCAGGACGTGATCGTGACCGAGATGGACTGCGGCACGATGGAAGGCATCTACGTGGGCTCGATCGTGGAATCGGGCGAGATCATCGAGCCGCTGCGCGACCGTATCATTGGCCGCGTATCGCTGGAGCGCATCAAGGACTACGACGGAAACGTGGTGGTGGATGTGAACCAGCAGATCGACGAGGAGATTGCCTCAGCGATTCAGGGCGCGGGCGTGGAGCGGGTGAAGATCCGCTCGGTGCTGACCTGCGAGTCGCGGCGCGGCGTATGCGCGCTGTGCTACGGGCGCAACCTGGGCTCGGGACGCATGGTGGAGCTGGGCGAGACCTGCGGCGTGATTGCGGCGCAGTCGATCGGCGAGCCGGGCACGCAGTTGACGATGCGTACCTTCCACGTGGGCGGCACGGCCAGCCGCGTGGCCGACAAGTCGCGCCTCGACGCCAAGAACAACGGCTTTGTGCGCTTCATCAACCTGAACACCGTGGAAAGCAAGGACGGCACGCTGGTGGCGATGAACCGTTCCGGCTCGGTAGCGATCGTCGATGACCGCGGCCGTGAAAAGGAGCGCTACCAGGTGGTCTACGGCGCGCGCCTGCGGGTGAAGGACAACGCCGCGGTGAAGCTGGGCGATCTGCTGGCGGAGTGGGATCCGTACACCTACGCAATTCTGACCGAGATCGGCGGTACGGTCCAGTTCAAGGACCTTCAGGAAGGCATCACGCTGAACGAGGAAGTGGACGAAGTCACCGGCCTGTCGCGGTGGGTGGTTGCGGATTCTCCGGATGAGAAGCGGCAGCCGGCCATTGGCATCAAGGGCGCCAAGGGGCACAAGCGCTATCTGCTGCCCCGCGGCTCGCACCTGATGGTGCAGGACGGAGACGAGGTCGGTCCCGGCGATGTGCTGGCGAAGATTCCCAAGGAGTCGACGCGCACCAAGGACATCACCGGCGGTCTGCCGCGCGTGGTGGAGCTGTTCGAAGCGCGCAAGCCGCGCGAGACGGCGATCATCTCCGAGATCGACGGCGTGGTTCGCTTCGGCGAAGTGAGCAAGGGCCAGCGCAAGATTTACGTGACGGCCGACAACGGCGACGAGAAGGAATACTCGGTGCCGCGGGGCATTCACGTGAATGTGCAGGAAGGCGAGCGGCTGCGCGCCGGCGATCCGCTGATGGATGGTCCGCTCAACCCGCACGACATTCTGGCCGTGCTGGGCGAGAAGGAACTGCAGGCTTACCTGGTGAACGAGATCCAGGAAGTCTACCGGCTGCAGGGCGTGGCCATCTCGGACAAGCACATCGAGGTCATCGTGCGGCAGATGCTGCGCTGGGTGCGCATCGATGAAGTGGGCGACACCAACTTCCTGCTCGAGCAGCAGGTGGACCGGTTCCGCTTCAAGGAAGAGAACGAGCGGGTGCTGGCAGAGGGAGGCCGTCCGGCAATCGGGCGTCCGCTGCTGCTGGGCATCACCAAGGCTTCGCTCTCGACCGACAGCTTCATCTCGGCGGCCAGCTTCCAGGAGACGACGCGCGTGCTCACCGAGGCCTCCATCAACGGCGCGGTGGACAACCTGCGCGGCCTGAAGGAGAACGTGATCGTGGGACGCCTGATCCCCGCGGGCACGGGCCTGGAGTACTACCGCAGCGTGCAACTGTCGCCGGAGCTGGAAGAGGCGGCGGCGAAGGTCCAGCAGGAAGTGCACGCGGAGATCGAAGCCGCGGAGCGCGAGCTGGAGATGATGCGGCAGGAGGGCGAAGCCGAGGAGATGGCGGCGGAGTAGGACCGGCCGCCCAGGCAGAGCTTCAGGACGGATTCTTCAACTCAAAAAGGCCCGGTATCTACTGGGCCTTTTCCTTTGGTGCCTGCGATGGCATCGCTCCGCAGCCGGAAGTCTCGCTGGGTCAAGAGGTTAGTTGCTCTGCGACTCTCCTGCCGCACGGGTTGAGTGGCGGGAGTGGGACGGACCGTGACGGTCCGGATGCCGCCAGGGGGAAATGTGGCGCCGGGAGGAGAAAAGGCGTCTAATACTACAGGGAAACTCCCAAAGGTGTACTCTTACTCTCTGCGTTCCAGGCACTGGCGGGCTGGAGGTAAGTCCTATGAAAGCGGGAATCCTGAAGAGATCGAAACGGTGGCAGATTGCCGTGGTTGCGCTGGCTTTCACGTTGATGGTGGTGGCCGGATGCAGGACCCAGGCGCCGGCGCCAACCGACCAGCAGATTGCCACGAACGTCCAAACCAAGATCAGCGGCGAAAGCGCGCTGACCGGCCAGAACATCCAGGTGAGCGTGGCGAATGGCGTAGCCACCCTGAGCGGAACGGTGGCCGATCCGGCTTCGCGGGCGCTGGCCGGCAACGACACCGGCTCCGTCGCGGGCGTCAAGACGGTCGTCAATAATCTGACGGTGCAGCCGGTTGCAACCAGCGTTGCGCCGGTGGAACCGCAGAAGCCAGAGCCACGGCCTGCGGCGCGGCGTGAAGCGCGCCGGGCGCCTGCACCGGTAGCGATGCCGGCGGCGGAACCTCAGCCCATGCAGCAGGCAAAGGCTGCGCCGGCACCGATGCCGGCTGCGCCCGCTGCGCCTGCCAAGCCGGTGGTGAAAGAGGTGACGCTGCCGGTGGGCACGATCATTCCGGTGCGCATCTCGGAGAAGCTGAGTTCCAAAGACGCGCAGCCCAATGACGTCTTTCATGGCTCGCTGGCAAGCGATCTGGGCACGCGGGGCGTGATCGTGCTGCGCCAGGGCACCCCGGTGCTGGGACGCGTGGTGGACGCCCGCGAGGCGGCGCACTTCAAGGGCAACTCCCTGCTCAGCCTGGAGCTGACGCAGATCACGGCGGGCGGAAGGAAGATTGCGCTGGTGACCGCGCCGTACGTGCAGGCTGGGCAGGGCAGGGGCAAGAACACGGCTGAGAAGGCTGGCGGCGGCGCGGTGGTGGGCGCTATCATCGGAGCCTTGAGCGGTGGAGGGAAAGGCGCTGCGATCGGCACAGTGGCTGGCGGCGCGGCCGGGGCTGGCGTCAATGCGGTGACCCGTGGCGAGCAGGTGGAGATTGCTTCCGAAACCCTCATCCGGTTCCATCTGCAGTCGCCCGTTACGATGATGGTGACGACTTCGGGCGGCGAGGCGTCCGATTCCAATCCGGTCGCTGAACCGCAGTTGGAGAATCGGCAGTAGACACGAAGGCCCGTCACGGGAATGGGTCCTTCCATCCTGACAGGGAGGCTACTTTTTCATGCCGGCCCACCGTAGAGAAACCTTGCATCCAGAGCGGAGCACTGCGCGTACCCATGCGGGCGCGCAGGCTGCGCCCACGCGTACGATTCATGTGATCGGAGTTCCGCTGGACCTGGGGGCAAGCCGGCGGGGTGTGGACATGGGCCCTTCGGCGGTGCGCGTGGCAGGCCTGGAAGCGCGGCTGGAGGCGCTCGGTCACCACGTGACCGATGGCGGCAACATCCGCGTCGAGATTGCGGAGACGCAGGCGGCCGGCGATAAGAAGGCGCGCTACCTGAAGCAGATTGCCGAGACCTGCAAGCGCACCGCGGAGGCCGTGGAGAAGGCGCTGGAGGAAGGGCTGACGCCCATGGTGCTGGGTGGCGATCACTCGATCGCCGCGGGTACGGTTTCGGGCGTGGCAGAGTTTTACCGGCGAAAGGGACAAAAGATCGGGCTGTTGTGGATTGACGCCCACTCCGACATCAACACGCCGGATACCACGCCTTCGGGCAATGTGCACGGAATGCCGCTGGCGGCGCTGCTGGGGCTGGGACCGGAGGCGCTGACCAACATCTACGGCTTTGCGCCCAAGGTGGCGGCGGAGAACGCGGTTTTGATCGCGGTGCGCGATATCGATGGGGCGGAGCGCGAAAACATTCGCCGCGCCGGCATGACCGAGGTGTACACCATGCGCGATATCGACGAGCGCGGCATGCGCACGGTGATGGAAGAGGCGATGCGTGCGGCCGGGCGCGGCACCGCCGGCTACCACGTCTCCATGGATATGGACTGGATCGACCCCGAGGATGCGCCGGGAGTGGGCACGCCGGTGCGCGGCGGCGCCACCTATCGCGAGGCGCACCTGGCGATGGAGATCATCGCCGACCATGGGCGCATGGTGAGCTTCGAGGTGGTCGAGGTCAACCCGGTGATCGACGAGCACAACCGCACGGCGCAGCTCGCGGTGGAGTTGACTTCCTCCGCCTTCGGAAAAAAGATTCTCTAGGCGGTTCCATAGGCGCTGTAGCTGCAAGCTCGTCATTCTGAGCGCAGCGAAGAATCCACAGGGTGATGACAGCGCAACTCAAACTG
>DAIDLI010000066.1 GCA_027449545.1 Acidobacteriaceae bacterium
AACTCGGGAAATTCAGCGAGCAGCGGATACCAGGCGCTGTAGGCGGTGTAGTTATAGGCGAGCAGGCGGAGGGTGTCGTCGGAGAGTTGATCTGAGCCGTGATTGTCCTGAATGGTGGTGACGGCGAGATAGGTTTGCAGCGGGCCGGTTGGAGAAACCATGTTGGAAGCGGCAACCAGCGCCTCCAGGAATCGCTCCGGGCTGCCGATGCGGCCGAAGTGACGGGCCCAGTCGCGGTAACCGAAGGAGTGTTTTTCCATCTGGAACGCCTGCTGCCACATCTTCAGCCCGCCGGGGATCTCCGGGTCTCCATTGCTCTGCCAGCGAATCCGGCTGAGCAGAAGCACGAGTTCGGGATTGCGCGGGAAGACCCCCGATCCGGCGTAAACGAGCGCCCCGGTGGAGCGGTAGGCGTAATAGAGATCGCGGATACGCGAGCCCTTGGCTAGATGTGTCTGCTGCTCGGCCGGGAGCCGCGATAAGGCGTCAAAGTAGGCCGCCAGCCAGTTCCGGTCGCGGCCGATTACGTGGCCCACAAAATTGGCGACGTCCTGGGGGCTGGCGCCTACAAGCGATTGCCACGCCTTCTCGGCCGATTTGCCTCCGGGTACCAGGACAGTATGGTCGGAAACGCAGAGCTGGCTGCCGTAGAAATCGAAGGAATTGGCCAGCGGAAGCAGGCGGCGGAGCCCTGTGGTGTGCAGCAGGACTTCGCGGGTATGCGGCTCCACGCGCGCCATGCCTGAATAGAGACGGGCGACCTTCGGATCGCGCAGCAGGACATCGAGGAGGTTTTCGCCCGAGCGTTCCTGGATGGTAGTCAGACCCATCCAGTCGGCCTGCGTGAATAACACCGGAACCGGCGTTGAGGGAAATGGGTAGACGAACGTGGTTCCGCTGGTCATCGCTTCTTCGATCTGTGTGATCGGGAACCCGGAGTCAATGGTGAGGAAGGCGCGTCCCGCATGTTCGGTCACCAGGGTGGCGTCAGCGCGGCTGCAGCCTTGGCGGAAGCGGTATCCCAGCACCTGCACCAGGCGTTCGGCGTCCGCGCAGTTGGTGATGCGGAGTGTGCCATCGGGGCCGGCGAACTGCTGAATCTGTCGGGCCAGCTCCAGATAGCGGTCGAGCAGGACCAGATACTCGGTTTGCCGGTCGTTGTCGTACCCGTGGAGAAACACATTGCGGGCGAGCAGCGGCAGGACCTGGTCCGGTGTCGCCTCCTGGCTGATGCCGGCCATGCGCAGGAAGGAGCGCATGGGCCCTGGAATCGAGACGGTTGCCGGCGCCGGGGCCGCCGCGGGAGCTGGTTGTGCCGGGCAGGAGGAGGTAACCGACACGCAGAGAAGGGCTGAAAAGACTGCGAGACAGCGAAGAGGGACGTTCATTGCTAATTCCCTTCGGGTCTGCGGTTCTGCGACGCCGGATGCGGTCAAGCCTGCGGGAGCGCCACCCTCCAAGCAGGGAGGGATGGCGAACCGGACTGCGGGACCTCTTCTCCAGGCCGCTGAACTGGGTTTTGTGGTGGTAAGAGATGGCCTTCCGAACAAAAAACAAAATGCCAATGTATGTGGCTGCGGGGACAACTACGAGCAGCAGCCGGAGGGGACCTCAGCTTCACCAGCGCAAACGGGTCGGGGGCCCGAAGATTCCAGCAGAGAGGCTCGAGGAAGGAATCGCTGGCGCGATGTGCCATTATTGCCATCCTCCCGCGCAACCCGCAAGCTTTTTTCGTTTGTTTCCCGGAATCACCCCTCATCCGGGGTTCGTGAAAAAGGATGCTGGGCAGCGGGCTGGAGATGTTCAGGGGGCTCCATTTGGACAGAAAAAAAGCCCACCATCGGCAGGCTGAGGGGGCGGCTCCCGCCTCGGTCGTCAGGGCGATGCCGACCTCTGCCGGGGGATTTAACCGACGGCTCTCGGCCGCGCGTTTCGGAATCGAGCGGCGTCTATACTAAAAGACATGCTTCCCTATCTTCACCTGGGACACTTTACGATCCCCACGTTTGGGCTGATGCTGTGGCTCGCGGCGGTGGCGGGCGCCTGGATCATGGACAGGAGCTTCCGGCGCGAGGGCATCAAGGCAGACGCCGTGGGCATGGTGGCCGTTGCGCTGGTGGCGGGCCTCATCGGCGCCAAGATCTGGCACGTCCTCGACACGCCCTCTGAGTTCCAGATGGAGGGTTGGAGCGTCCTGTGGGACCGGGCCGGATTTGCCTGGTATGGCGGCTTGACCTTCGGCATCGCGGCGCTGGTTGTACAGGGCTGGCGGGCCAAGCTGGGTTGGCTCCGTACTCTCGATCTGGCCTCGCCTGCCGCGGCGGTGGGCTACGCTGTGGGGCGCATTGGCTGCCTGCTCTCGGGCGACGGGGACTATGGAATCGAAACCAAGCTGCACTGGCCTTGGGGAATGGCCTTCCCGCACGGAATTGTGCCCACTCCGCCCGGGGTACGGGTGCTGCCCACGCCGCTCTATGAGTTTGGCGTTGGAATCCTGATTGGGTGGTGGCTGTGGCGGCGGGCTGGCAAACCGCATGCTGTGGGCATGATCGTGGGCCAATACCTGATCCTTTCCGGGCTGGCGCGCTTCCTGGTGGAGTTCGTGCGGCGCAATCCCAAGGTACTGTGGGGCATGACCAACGCGCAGGCCGCCAGCGTGGGCTCGATGATTGTTGGCTTGGCGCTCGTGTGGTGGTCGGCACGGCGGCATGCGGCGCATCCGGCTTTGGTCGGCGAGGACCGCTCCACGGTGGGACGCCCGGCTTAGCTCTTTCGAACGGAATGTTCGTGCGGTCGAGACCTGGCGACACACAAGACCAATTCTGAGAAAACCAGATTGCGCCGATGGCAGTTCTCAAGTCCTTGGTGTCGTTCGCGCGCCCGTCAAGCATGGGCCGAAGGAGTCTAATGGACGCAGAGCAGATTCCCGCAGAAGAGATCAGCGAACTGGTGGATAAGTTTTATGCCAAGGTCCGGCTCGACCCGGAGATCGGCCCCATCTTCAATGCCACCATCGATGACTGGCCTGCGCACCTGAGTTTGCTCAAGAATTTCTGGTCCACGGTGCTGCTGACGGAGCGCAGCTACAAGGGCGATCCGCTTGCCAAGCACCTGCCGCTTTCTCTCGACCCTCCCCACTTTTCTCGCTGGCTGGAACTCTTTGAGGAGACCGCGCGCGAGGTGATGCCGCCTGAGCACGCCAACACGATTGTGAACAAATCCCATCGCATCGCGCAGAACTTTCAGGCGGCCATCGCTTATCACCGGGAAAGAAGATTCCGGGAGCAGGAAGCCGGTGGCGCACCAGGTTCGTCAGAATCCTGACCATCGACCGGCCGGCTTCTCAGGGCCGGATCAGCGGCAGGCCGGACTCGGGGTCGATCTGCTTCTGGAGATGGCGCGGGTTTTCCGTCAGAATTACCTCGCACGTAGGCCGTACGTGCGCCTCGAGCAGATGGCCGCCATGCGCTGAGCCGTCGGAGCGAGCCACCACCACGTGGGCATGCACCTGCGGCTTGCCATCCTTCAAAGCAATATCGCCGATCAGCGAAACCAGCTCCACCTGTTCCCGCAGCTCTACCGAGGGGCGGTACTTCTTCGTCTCCCAATCGAACCAGGCGAGCTTGACCTGTGAAAAGGCGCCGATGGCTTGGAAGCTGCTGCCGGCCAGATGGTGTTCGGCGGCAAAGCGGTTCAGGCCCGAGGCGAGTTCGTCGCCGGTTTCGAAGATGATGGCGTAGGTGGCGGGATTGTCGGCAAGGTGCTTGGAACGCATGGACCCTCCGGACGATGAGATGGCTGGAGGCGTGGGGTGCGTTTTCCGGCTACAGGCGCTTAAGGAAGGCCAAGGCCTCGGCGAGCTGCGGAAAGCGCGCCTCCTCGGCTTTGAACTCCCGGGAGTGGACGCAGCGGCGCAGACCGCGCATGCGCACCGGATGCTTCAGGTGGAGCATCTCGTGGTAGAGCAGGTACTCGATGGCATAGCGCGGGCTGGAGGGCCGGTCGAAGACGCGGCTGACCACGATGGTGTTGTGGGCGGCGTCGTAGTGGCCCAGCAGCCGCTTGGCGTGGTGCTCGCTCCAGGTGAGTTCAGGCCGGCCCAGCAAGCCGCCGAAAAACCGCAGGTTCAGCGCGTCGAAGACTTCCTCGAGATGGTAATAGCGGCCCTCCGGCCCGAAGTAGCGCTTGGAGCCGCGCGCATGGCGGATCAGCTCCGTCTGCCGCGTCACGGCCGAACTCGAGGCAAAGCGCTTGTAGCGCAGGTTTTGCATCGGGTTGATGGGCTTTTTATAGAGTTTGGCCAGCAGGATGTGGGCGATGGCCCGCAGCACCGGTTCGGGAGCACCCTCCAGCAGGTCCGAGAGATTGACGTGAATGCAGCCTTCGCGCAGACGGATGGTGGTGTTCAGGGAGGTGAAGCGCCGGAAGCGGACGTAGATGGGCGGCAGCGGCGCCCGGGGACGCAGCGCGCGGTACTCTTCCTGAAAGACGGGAACTAATTCGGGGGCCACCAAGAGGAGAATAGCGGAAAAGCAGGGAACCAGGGAATAGGGGCGGGGAAGCGGCAATGCTCCCGGAGAAGAATTTTCCTTTGCCCTGCCCGGTGCTTCCGGCATCCAAAAGTCGGGCATGAAAGGCGCAGGCGAAATTCGCATTGGCATCTCCGGCTGGCGGTATAAGGGGTGGCGGGGTTCGTTTTACCCGACGGGGCTGCCGCAGCGCGAGGAACTGGGCTACGCCGCCTCCCGCTTCCGCACCATCGAGCTGAACGGCTCGTTCTATTCCTTGCAGCGGCCGGAGAGCTTTATCCGATGGCGCGACGAGACGCCAGAGGACTTTGTGTTTGCGGTCAAGGGTTCGCGCTTTCTGACCCACATGAAAAAACTCAAAGGCGTGGAGACGGGGCTGGCGAACTTTTTTGCGCAGGGACTGCTGGCGCTCGGCCCCAAGCTCGGACCCATCCTGTGGCAGTTTCCGCCGCAGTGGAAGCTCGACTGCGAACGCCTGGACGCTTTTTTTCACCTGCTGCCCCGAACCCAGAAGCAGGCGGCCGAAATGGGCCGCGGCCACGGCCCGCAGTTGCACGGCCGCGCCTGGCTGCGCGTGGAACAGGACCGAGAGATTCGCCACGCCATCGAGGTGCGCCACGACAGCTTCGTGTGCGAGGAGTTCATTGCGCTGCTGCGCAGGCATAACGTAGCCTCGGTGGTTGCCGACACCGTAAGCTGGCCGCGCCTCATGGACGTGACCGCGGACTTTGTCTATTGCAGATTGCATGGAGACAAGGAGCTCTACGCCAGCGGCTATGGCCCCAAGGCGCTCGACGCTTGGGCGGAGCGCGCGGTGAGCTGGGCCCAGGGCGGCGAGGCTGCGGAAGGAACCCGCGGCAGCGCCCAGGTGGCGCCGCGCAAAAGCGCGCGCGACGTGTTTGTCTACTTCGACAACGACGCCAAGGTGCGGGCTCCTGTAGATGCGCAGAACCTGATGAAAAAGGTGGGAGCTCTCCGGCGGACCGGCGCTCCCAGAGGGCATTCCAGAGCCGCCTAGTTCCGGGCGGAATCTTCCCTTGAGACCCCTTTTCGCACCGGGTTCCGGCGTGTTCACCATTTTTGGCGGCGCTGCGCCTGAACAAACATCCTTGGATGGCAACTTATTCTCCGGTGCTGAAAACGCGCGGGTTTCGGTTTTTTACAAGCCGCCGTGAGGAGCTCAGTTTGCATCGTATCGATTGAACACAGCGGCATTTAGCCGCTCGGGCCTTCATTTGAACCAAGCGACACGACAATAGGAGGAGGTTTTCCCCATGAAGAAGTTACTCGGCCTGGCACTCATCGCCGGTTTGGCTCCGCTGGGTGTGGCCGTTCCGGCGCACGCAGCGACCGCAGACAGCGCCTCAAGCATGCCGAAGCTCGATCAGCGGCTCGACTCAGCGGCCACGACTCTCGAGCAAATCGAGTCTGTCAAGCTGAAGGCAGTGCCCGACTGGATTGCCAGCAAGGCGCAATGCATCGCGGTGGTTCCCGGGCTCATCAAGGGCGCATTCATCGTGGGCGCTGAATACGGCCAGGGGGTGGTCACCTGCCGCACGCCGCATGGCTGGAGTTCGCCGGCCTTCATCCGCATGGCCGGCGGTTCGTGGGGCTTCCAGATCGGGGGGAAGGGGACCGACCTGGTGCTGGTTGCGATGAATCAGAAGGGCATGCAGGACCTGCTGAAGAGCCGGTTTGAAATTGGAGGCGGAGCCTCCGCAGCCGCCGGTCCGGTTGGCCGCACGGCGGAGGCTGCCACGAGCCTCAGCCTGAACTCGGAACTGCTCACCTACTCGCGCAGCCACGGCCTGTTTGCCGGAGTCGACCTGAAGGGCGTCACCGTCAGCCAGAACGTTCCGGATACGGTGGCGTTGTACGGCGGAAAGTATCATACCGTCACCTCCATCCTGGACGGAAAGGCGCCGATGCCGCACAACAAAGCTGCCGAGCATTTCATGCACATCGTGCAGCAGTACTTCAGCCAGGCGCGGGTGATGCACGGCAAGTCGCCCTCGCCCAAGGTGAAGGCTCAGTAAGAGCAGCAGCCGCGGAGCAGCGCGGCTCTCCATGCCAGACCAACCGGGGCGGCGCGCGGAGAATCGCGCCGCCCCGGTTGGCGCTTTGCGCGTCTCCGGCCGGCAATTGGCAGTCCCTCGGATCGCAGGATCCCTCTCAATGGACGCAACTCGGCTTCGACTTGCCTTTGGCTGCCCGAGTTCGCGATTGCATCTTCCCCGGGAATTCCCCTGTTTACACGCCTTCCGCTCTGACTTACATTGTTTGGTGTCAGACGCCGCGCGGATTCCCCGCTGCACATAGCTATGCCTGGCGTGAGCAACTGCATTTAAGTGCAGGGCATCACAGCCCTTAGGTTCGACGGACCGATCTTCCCGCCCACCATGGAGGTTCCAAGCAACATGCGTCTCGTCTCGGGTGCGTTCGCATGTGCCAAGGTGTTCTGTCCGGCGTTCGTGGCCCAGCCCGGCAGCGCACAAGATCAGCACTTCGTCCGGCACTCCAAGCACGATGGCCAAACAACTGGCTCAGGACCACCACGTGGCGGTCCGCAGCAAGGCATGAAAATGTACCACCCGGCAAAGCAGCAAGGCGTATCACTCGTCCATTTCATGCAGGCCCATTGCGGCTCACCTGTGTTCAGGATGTTAGCCCTCCCGAGCAATGCGGCAAAGAATCGGATGCAGATCGGCTAGAAGTCAATGCGGCATGCTTGTGGGCGCCGCGAAGCGGGAGAGCGAAAGTCAATTCAGGGAGAGTTCGGCAATGGAGCCAACCAACAAAAATCGCGTTCAACCCATCACCGATTGCGCGCGCTTGAGCGCAGGATTGTTCAACATGCCGGCGGAGGCCATTGCCGACTCGCTGGCGTCGAAAGAGATCTCGCCCAACGGGCCTTCCTCGGGCCTGCGCCTGCTGACCTTCTACATTAACTACGCGGGCAAGCGCCTGAGCGCATCGCGCCGCCGCAACCTGGAGAAGGCGAAGAAACTGCTCGAAGAGCGGGTGACGCGCGATCTGATCGAGCGCGAGCGCAATCAGCAGAAAAAGGTCGCTTAACTTCAGCTATCCTCCCGCCGGTGGGACTCCGGCAGAATGCAGGTCCCACGCATTCGCGCCGCCCAGGCAATGCTCCGTTGCCTGCAATTCACTGCTTCTCGTCGCGGAGAATCTCTCAATCCATCTGATGTTGCTTGAGCGTCATGCCACGCGCGTGCGGCGGCGCGGCACGACCGCGCCTGCATGGACGGCATCGAGGGCCTCGGCGGTGAGCTTCTGGTGCGTGGCGTCCATCTTCTTCCACGGATCGCGCTTCAGCCGCGCACTCCATGCAGCGAAATCCGCGACGTGGAACTCGGGGCGTTTCGACGATTTCAGCTCTTTCCAGTCCAGCGTCATGGCAACGGGTGCGCCGCGGCGGGCACGGGACGAGAAGGGAGCGATCGAGGTCGATCCGCGGTCGTTGCGCAGGTAATCCAGATAGATCTTGTTCGTACGCGCGGCCTTGGTCATTTTGCTGATGTAGAGTGAGGGATCCTCCGATTCCATCTCCAGCACCAGTGCGTGCGCGAACTGCTTCACCGTCGCCCAGTCCTGCTCCGGCTCGATGGGGACGACCAGGTGCAGACCCTTGCCACCGGTGCTTTTGAGAAAGCTCTCCAGATGCAGCGTCCTGAGCCGCGCGCGCAGCTTTTCGGCGCTGGCCGCCAACGTTTCCCAAGGGATGGCCGCATCGGGATCCAGGTCGAAGACGATGCGGTCGGGCTTATCGAGCGATTCGTTGCAGGATCCCCACGGATGCATCTCGAGAACTCCCATCTGCGCCATGCCGAGTAGGCCTTCGGCGGAGTCGAGGGTCAGGTACTGCTCCACCTCGCCTGTCTTGCGGTTGGGAACCGCGATGCTCTTCACTCCCGGCGGCAGCCCGCGTCCCACGTGCTTCTGAAAGAAGCAGGGCTTGCCGCTGCCTTCCGGGCAGCGCACCACGCTCAGCGGACGGTTGGCCACGTGTGGCAGCATGCGTTCGGCGACGGCGAGGAAATACTCTGCCAGCGTCTGCTTGGTCATGCCGCTCTCTTCGTCCAGCACTTTTTCCGGATGCGTGATGGCGCGATCAATCATCGTTTGCTTCTCATGGTGAACGCGAGATGCCGCGCGCGCCGGCTTGCGCTTTGCCGGGGAGGCCTCCACCGGGGCGGGCGTTTCGCGGACGACCTCGCGCGCGGGCTTGTCTTCGCGCAGACCCTTGAACGAAGCCTGGCGCACGAGGTGATCGCGGGTCCAGGTGGTGAACGCAATCTGCGCGACCAGCTCGGGTTTCACCCAGATGGCGTCGCGGCGGGCCTCGCGCGGAATCTCATCCAATGCGGTGTGCTGCTGCGTGAGCTTATCCAACTGCGTGCGCAGCGAGCGCTGCGTCTTGTCGGTAAAGCCGGTGCCGGCGCGGCCGGCATAGATCAGCTTGCCCTCGCGGTAGTAACCCAGCAGCAGAGCGCCGATCCCATGCCCACCCTTCGAGGGCGGCGTGAACCCGGCAATCACAAGCTCCTGCTCCTGAATGCACTTGATCTTGCGCCAGGCGTGGCCGCGGCCCGAATCGTAGGCAGCCGTGGAGAGCTTGGAGACGATGCCTTCCGCGCCCAGCGCGCAGGCTTTGTCAAACACTTCCTGGCCGCGGGCCTGAAAGTATTCGCTGTAGCGGATGGGCGACTCTCCCTTTTGCCGTCCGAGGACTCCCTCCAACAACTGCTTGCGCTTCAGGAGCGGAAGCTTGCGGGTGTTGTGTCCATCCAGGTGGAGCAGGTCGAAGGCGAAGTAGGAAAGGTATTTGGTGCGGCCTTCCTGAAAGGCCGCCTGGAGGTCGGCGAAGTTAGCGATGCCATGCCGGTCGAGGGCCACCACTTCACCATCGAGAATCGCAGTATCGACGGGCAGACGCGCCGCAGCCGCGGCGATCTCCGGCATACGCGCGGTCCAGTCCAGCCCTTTGCGCGTGTAGAGAGTGGCTTTGCGCTCGCCGCTTTTTTGCGCGCGGACATGAATCTGGATGCGGTAGCCGTCCAGCTTGAGTTCGTGGATCCAGTCGGCCCCCTCCGGGGCCTGCGCAGTCTGTTGCGCCAGCTCGGGTTCAAGGAAGCCGGGGTATTTTTCCGATGGAGCGGAATGCAGCAGCTCTGTCGCCGCCGAGCGCGCCTTCTTCGAGGCCGTCTGCCTGGGTGGTTTCGCGGCTGTGGAGCGGGCTTCATCGGCTGGAGCGCCGGCTCCGCTCTGGAACCCATGCACGGAGTCCCACACGCTGTCTGCATTGGCGGCAATTTGCTCCAGACTCCGATTCGTCACTGCGCTGAGCGGCGCTTCGTCGGTGATACAGCGATCGCCTTTGGCGCGGGCATACTCGTCGCGATCCTTGATGAGCAGCCAGTTCGGCTTGTCGGGCCGCTCGCGGGGGCCATGCATGCGCACCAGCGCCCAGCGGCCGTGGAGCTTTTTGCCCTCCAGTTCGAATTTGAGATGGCCGGCGGCCAGCCCCCGATCCACATCGTCGAGCGGGGTCCAGGTGCCAAAGTCCCACACCATTACGGTGCCGCCGCCGTACTGGCCCTTGGGAATGGTGCCCTCGAAGCCGCCGTACTCCATGGGATGATCTTCCACCGGCACGGCCAGGCGCTTGTCGGCGGGATCGTAGCTGGGACCTTTGGTCACGGCCCAGCTCTTCAGCACGCTGTTCCAGCCCAGGCGGAAGTCGTAATGCAGTCGCGTTGCGGCGTGCTTCTGAATCACGAACGGCAGCCCCTGGGCTGCCTTTGTCGAGGAGCCACCGCGCGGCTCGGCCGTCTTGTGGAAGTCGCGCATGGCACGGTAGCGCTCGAGCTGGCGCGCCACCGTCTGCGCGGCTTTGGCCCGTGACTGTGCCCGGGGAGCCATGCTATGCCGCCTTGTGCTTGCGTTTGGGATTCTTCACCAGCATGGGACCGCTCTTGTCGCTCGCCGGCGGCTTCTTGCGCTGCGGAGCGGCAGGCTTGGCTTCTTCCAGGCTGCGCCGCAGCGCGTCCATCAAGCCGATGCCGTGCGCCGGTCGCGGCGCTTCCTCTTCCAGCGGCAGCGGCATGTTCTTCTGTTTGGCTTCAACCAGTTCGTGCAGCGCCGCCTCGTAGTCGTCCTTGTACTCGTCAAAGTGGAAGGGCGCGGAGTATGCCTCGACCAGGTCGGCTGCCATGGCGAGCTGCTTTTTATCGATCTCCACCGGCGCGATGCTGGAGAAGTATTCCTCCGCTTTGCGCATCTCTTCGGCATAACGCATGGTGTAGGCCATCATGCCTCGCCCCGTCCCCGGAGGCACGGAGAAGGCGACCAGGTGCTCGCGCCCGCCGAAGGCCACCTCGCCCACCGCCGCCTTGCCTGACTGCTTCATGGCTTCGCGGACCACCGCGTAGGCCTCATGCGACTGCTTCGGGTCGGGAAGGACAAAATACGGTTTTTCGAAGAGGGCGGGCGAGAGGTCGCTGAGATCGACGAACTGCTTCACCTCGATGACCTTTTTGGTGGCTACGCGCAGGTGCTTGATCTCTTCCGGATCGATCACCACGTACTTGCCCTTGGTGTATTCGTAACCCTTCACGATCTCGGCATTCTCGACCGGCTGATCCTGATTCACAACGTTCATGTGGCGCACGCGCTGCCCGGTGGCCTTGTCGATCTGGTGGAAGCTGATGCCGGCCTGGGCGTTGACCGCGGGGTAGAGCTGGACGCCGAACGACACCAGCGAAATCTTGAGCTGACCGGACCAGAACGGACGACCCACCATACCAATCCTCCCGGCGCGCGCCGAAACCGCCCCCGGCGCCGCAGGTAGTCAGTTGGATGCGGCTGCGGGAGAGCGGGTTCCCACCACGGAAGCTTGCGGCGGAGACGTTTGGGGCCGCCGAGGGAGTGATTCAGATCACATCTGCGGGTGCCTCCAGGCACATATCGTGGAGGGGTTCGGTGGCACTCTGACGCCAGAAGGAGGCCGCAAGATGTCGGTAGCCGAGTTGCTTCCGCACCGGTGGGCTCACCCGGCAACGATCCTGGTGGCTACCGACCTGAACGATCTGAATCGGCTGATGCCCTTTGCGCTGCGGCAGGCCGGGGAGAACGGCGCAAGGCTGATCTTGCTGCATGTCCTGGCTTCGACGGCGGCCTTCGCAACCGATGCCGCCGGACTGCCCTACTACGACACCGCGGGCCTGCTGGAGTACGCCGATGAAGCCCTGATGCCGTGGTGTGAAGCGGCGCACCGGCAGGGAATATCCTGCGACGCGTTGGTGCGCGAGGGCGTCGCCGCACAACAGATTTCGGCCGCAGCCCGCCAGTTCCAGGCGGACCGCGTGCTTCTCGGGACACGGGGCCGGGGCAAGCTCAGTACGTTGCTTATCGGCTCCGTGGCAGAGCAAGTGCTGCGCTCGGTCAACCTCCCGGTCATTACCGTGGGACCTGAGGCTCATCTCCCGGTGGAAGGGAACGAGAAACACATCGTTCTCCACGCCACCACACTCAGAGAGACCTCCCGCCCGAGCGCGGCGCTTGCCTGCCAAGTGGCAGCCACCCTGGGATCAAACCTGGTGCTGTTACACGTTCTGCCACCGGCCAGCGAGTATGAAGAGCAGGGGCCGGCCTCCGAGATCGACGCCTATACGGCGGAGGAACTGCGCCACCTGGCATCCGAGACAGGTGCCGGCTGCTGCATCGAGATCGAGCCGGTCGTGGTGCGCGGCAATCCTTCCATCGAGATCCTGGCCGAGGCCTCGGAGCGGCAGGCCAGCCTGATTGTGCTCGGATCGACGCATCGCTCCGCGTTTGAAAATCTGGCCCGTGACCGCACGGTTTACCGAGTGCTGGCGCATGCACGCTGCCCGGTGCTGACCCTGCGCGAAGCGCTCGGAGAAGAGACAGAAGACCGGCCGCAGAGCCTCGAGGTGTACCAGTAAATCGTTTTTCCTCCCAAGCTCAAGAGGCCGAAGCCTGGATGTGCTTCGGCCTTTTTATTGAGCTCCCATATTTCCGGTGGCAGCATTCAGCCTGGCAGCCTCGGTGGAGGAGGTTGCCTTCGGAACTGGGGCAACCTTCACCGGCGTCAGCGGAGTGGGGGACGCGATGGCGGCCGGCGCTCTGAGGAACTTCACCACGTTCGGCGCCATCTGTTGTGTGCATTGCAGCGGCGCCAGGTGCCCGCAGCCGGCATACACATCCAGGTGCGACTGCGGAACCAGGCGATGCATGCGCTCCGCCTGGGCGAGCGGGATAATGCGATCGGCGGCGCCCCATTCCAGCAGGACCGGCATTTTGAGCTGGGGCAGAAGATTGTCGGTCACGTCCTGACCGGTGAGCATCTGCGCCATGGCCCGCTGGATGACCCAGCCGCTCTGCCGGGAGGCGCGCAGAATGTCGGCGCCCACAAAGTGGGGAATGTGGGGCGGGTTGGGCATCAGCAGCGCATCCAGGGTGTTGAGCTGGGCGAAGTTTCGCGGCGTGAAGATCGCGGTGTTCCAGGTGGGCATCACATGCAGGCCGGCAGCGTCGAAGAGCATCAGCCGCTTGACCCGCTGGGGATGATCGTAGGCGATCACCTGGACGATCCAGCCGCCCATCGACCAGCCGCCCAGATCGACGCGCTGCAATCCCAGCTTGTTCAGAAAATCCACCACCAGCGCGGCTTCGTCATGGACGGAGTAGGAGAAGTTGCGGGGCTGCGCGCTGCGCCCGTAGCCGATCAGGTCGGGCATGTACACGCGATAGCCTGCTTGGGCCAGCCGCGGCGCCAGCGCGCGCCAGTCTTCGGCCCGGCCGCCCAGCCCGTGCACCAGAACGACCGGGGGCCCGCCGGTCGGTCCTTCCACCTCGTAATGCATGCGGTAGCCGTTCACCCAGGCCCAGCGATGCTGCACGCCTTGAACCGCCATCTCCAGATAGGTGAAATCATCGAAGACGCTCAGGGGCCGCATCCAGAAGGCGATTCCGAGACAAACCAGCGGGACGCCCGCGGCCCATAGCAAAGCTTTCCACCACCTCATCGTGCCTCCGGTACGTGGGGCCAGAGCTCCTGCGACCTTTGCCATCCCTTCTCGATCACGCGCACCGTGATGGGATCGAGATTCAAGTCAGGCGTCAGGGCGCTTTGACTTATCCACTCCGATCGCTCTACCCATCGCACCGCGTCAGCGTCTGAGGCAGCCTGTAAGGCGCCGCCGGTCACGCGGCACAGGTAGTCCGCGATCACGTAATGGAATTGGATGCGATCCTCAACTTGGTGGATACGATCAAGCAGCTCGACCAGTTCGACGGGCTCGACGACCAGACCGGTCTCTTCCAGAACTTCGCGGACTGCGCCTTCGAGCAGGGGTTCGCCGAGTTCGAGCGCCCCGCCGGGCAGCGTCCAATGCCCCTTGAGCGGTTCTTTGCCTCTTCGCACCAGCAACACCCGGCCGTGGTCGACGATCACGGCGCCGACGCCAACCAGCGGCGCCGAAGGATACTCACGCTGCATCCGGTTCTCCTTGTTGACTCTCTTCACGATAGCGCCCGGCGCTTTCCTGTTCCAGCCGCGCCATGGCGATGAATCGAAGCGGCCGGTTTTATCATCAGTAACTGGAGGGGACGACATGACTCAATTCACGTTGAGAATCGATGGAATGCATTGCGGCTCGTGCGTGCGCCGCGTGGGCCAGGCTCTGGCCACAACGCCGGGCATCGCAGTGGATGAGGTGCAGGTGGGCGCGGCACGGATCAGCTCCAGCCAGGATCCCGCTCCGGTGGAAGCGGCCATCGCCGCCATCGCCAAGGCCGGCTACACGGCCCATCTGGAACAGTAAGTGGCGCAGGAGACCACAGAATCGGTCACGCTGCCGGTGCTGGGCATGACCTGTGCGTCGTGCCAGCATCACGTGGAAGAGGCTCTGCGCTCCACCGAGGGCGTGGCGAGCGTGCGCGTCGACCTGATGGCGCACCGCGCCAGCGTGGTCTTCGATCCCAATCTTGCTCCTCCCGAAAAGCTGGTGGAAGCCATTCGCAGCGCGGGCTACGATGCCGTGCTGCCGCGCGCCGGCGATACGGCGCAGATGCCGGAACGCGAAGGCGACGGCGGCGCCAACCGCAAGGCCATTGCCATGCTGGTTGCCGGGGCGCTTGCCATGCTGCTGTCGATGCCGGCCAACTTCAATCCCACCGCGCAGGGGGGATCGATGGACCGGCACATGATGGAGTTGCTGCCCTGGCTCTACTCGCCGCCCCCCGGCGTGCTGCGCTGGCTGATGCTCGTCATCACCTGGATCTTGCTGGTGTGGGCGGGACGCAGCATCTACGCAAGCGCCTGGCGCGCCCTGCGTCACGGCGCCACCAATATGAACACGCTGGTGAGCCTGGGCACAGGCGTAGCGTTCGCCTGGTCCGCTTACGCCACCATCCTTCCCGCGCGCGGCCGCATGGTGTACTTCGACGCGGTCCTGCTCATCCTCGGATTCCTGCTGCTGGGCAAGAGCCTGGAGGCCCGCGCCAAGCGGCGGGCACTGAGCGCGCTGGATTCACTCTCGCGCCTGCGTCCGGCGACCGCGCGACGCGTAGTCGATCGCGTCGAGGCAGTCGTGCCGCTCGAGGAGATTCAGCCCGGCGATCACGTGCTGGTTCTGCCCGGCGAACGCTTTCCGGTGGATGCAACCATCGTGGAGGGCCGCACCACAGTCGATGAGTCGATGCTGACCGGTGAGTCCACTCCGCTGGAGAGGGAAGTGGGCGGCCGTGTGCTGGCCGGCTCGCTGAACTACGACGGCGCGGTGGTGTGCAAAGCCGAGTCGCTGGGCGAGGCCACCGTGCTGGAGCAGATTGCGCGCATGGTGGAGCAGGCGCAGGGTTCGCGCGCTCCCATGGAACGGCTCGCCGACCGCGCCAGCGCGATCTTTGTTCCCACGGTGCTGGGACTGGCCGCACTCACGTTTGTGGTGTGGCTGCTGGCCACGCACTCGCTTCAGCTTTCTCTGGCGACAATGGTTTCTGTGCTCGTCATCGCTTGCCCCTGCGCGATGGGTCTGGCCGTCCCGGCCGCGCTCACCGTGGCTGTGGGCAGGGGTGCGCAGCTCGGCGTCCTGTTCAAGGGCGGGGAAGCGCTGGAGCGTGTCGCCAACCTGGATGCCGTGGTGCTCGATAAGACGGGCACGCTCACCGTTGGGCGTCCGGTGCTGGAGAGCATCCATGTGCTTGAGAGAGCAGGCGAGCCGCGAGTCAGTGAGTCGGCGAGCCAGCCAGCCGGCGAAGGAGCAGCACGGCTACGCGCTCCGGAGATCGGAGAGAACACCAGCGCCGCCGAGCGCGATCTTCTGCGCATTGCGGCCGCGGCCGAGGAGCGTTCAAACCATCCCTTGGCGCACGCGGTGGTTGAATTTGCCCGCGGTCTGGGATTGCAATGGGAGCCTGCCGGGGACGTCCAGGTACTGCCCGGCCGCGGACTGAGCGCCCGCGTCGAGGGCAGGGAATGCCTGCTCGGGAATGAAGCCCTGTTCCAGGAGTTTTTCCTCCCGTTGCCGAAGGATGTGCCGCCGCCGGACTCCGGTGTGACGCGGCTCTGGATGGCGCTGGACGGCA
>DAIDLI010000067.1 GCA_027449545.1 Acidobacteriaceae bacterium
GAAAACACGACCCCATCCCATTCCTTCACAACCTGGGCAGACATCCCCCCAAAATAGCGCGGGCGGAGCGCCAACCGGCACTCCGCCCGCACCTTCGCTCAGCAGCGCCTCAGCTACTTGTACTCCCCTTCGCTCTTCATCAGCTCATCGCGATGCGCGCTGTCCACCACCATCGAGCCAAACGCCTGCCCCTTCAGTGGATCCTTCTTCGCCATCTCTCGAATCGCAGCCTGCACCGTGTCCAGGCCCTCCGGCTGCGGCGTAATGTAGACGATTCCAAACATCCCCGGCGCATGCGTGTGGACCGCCTGCGTGTCGATCTCGTACTCGAGGATGGTCCCGTCCGCCAGCAGCTTCTCCAGCAGCGGCACGATGAAGTGCTGGCTCAGATTCTCCAGCGCATCATCCGGCGCATCTTCCTTAAGTTGATACTCGGCCACCCGAGTATATGCACCCTTGTAGGACCCCGATTTCCAGTTGTAATACCGCGCGACCAGCACCTCATCCCAGTGCTTGGCCGTGTTCAGCGCCGCCGAGCCAGCGTCCGCTGAACCCCGCGCAGCCTCCATCGCCTTCACCATGCCCGCCATTGACATCGAAGACCACCACACATCGTGCGTCTCCGCGTCCGGCCCATGCACCAGGTTGATGTCCATGCCAAAGCCGACGATCGTGCCATCGGACTTCGCCTTCGCCAGTGCTTCGTTCACCGGCGAATCCACCTTCTCCATTTCTGCCCAGTTCGCCCGGGCCACCTGCCAGTTCGCCACGTACGTATACATCGGTGGCTTCGGTTTCACTTCTTGCGCCTGCATCGCCGCTGGCAGCGCACAAAGGATGAGGATTGTCAGCCCGTACAAACCCGTGGAAATGAGCCGAATTCTCTTGCACATACATCGACCTCCACTGTGATTTAGCCAGCGCTTGAGCGGGGGGATTTCTGGCAGTGCGGAGTATAGCGGAGGAATGGCCACTTGGTCAGAAACATTTTTCAGCCGATCCGCCCGCTGCCAGCCAGGTGCCCCATCCTAAACGCGTCTTGTGCGTTGAGGGTGGGAAACCACAACCTTCCCCACTCCGCGAACCCGCACCATCCCAGCCCTACGCCGCGTCCGTCAGCTTCACCGTCACCTTGCGCCCCAGCGCCGTCGCCAGGTTCACCAGCGCATCCTCAAAGGATTCGCTCTGAACCGCGAGGTCCATCCGCCGAGTTCGATCGCAGGATCAGTAGAACTTATGCTGAATGTCCTTCGCGATTTCCTTGGCAAGGCCGTTATTGGCACCCTCAGACTTTCCTCCCATGATTCCCATGATCACTTTTCCATCTGCATCCAGTTCCAGGACAGTCGCCTTCGAGGCCGTGTCGTAGCACTTGAAATGCGCCTTCACGACAGTCGTGCCGGCTCCAAAGCCGACCAGGTAGCGGGCTGCCTGATTGCCCTTCTTGTACCCGGTCACCGTGCCCGTCACAACCAGGACCGGCTGCTCCGGTGGCAGCGTTTCGCCTTCGCGTAACACCTGCTTGACGCCCTTGATTTTGCCAAGCTGGCTGACCAGACCCTCAACAATCGTCAACTGGTAGTCCGGAGGAAGATCGACGCCCTGCTGGACATCGAATCGATTCACCTGGATATATTCATACTTCTTTCCGGATGCGCTGTCGGACTTGCCCGCCGCCGCTGCGGGTGTCGTGATCATGAGCGCGGTTGCGATGACTCCAATAGTAAGATGCAGGGTTTTCATGGCTTACTCCTTCCCGTCGCCTCAGTTCCGGTCTTTTCGCTTGAGAGCGGCGCGGGGGCGCCTTCCGGCTCCACGATGGAAACAGCATGACTCGCCAGGATATCCTTCAACTCTTCTTCCGCAGTTGTCTCCATTTGGACGACGATACCCATCTTGCCCCCGCGTTCGTTGACATAGTCGAGCACGACCGTATCCACATGGTGCTTTTTCAGAATTAAGAAGGCGCCGGCACCGAAAGTTGCGACAGCAGCCGCATAGGTTCTACCCTCATACCTGCGGTCGGCACGCAACAGAAGAACCTGATGAATGCGTGCATAAGGCACCTCATATTGCACTTTCTTGGTCTTAAACGTGAGTGCATCTGCTCCGGGGAACAGGTCCACTCTTTCATCTCGGTGCAACCCCGGAATGCCGACAAGATGAAACAGATTGTGAAGACCGGTCTCCGCCTTGACTTCACAGATTCCTCGATTGGGTAGGAAGCAGAAGGCAAGAAATGCCGCCATCGCCACGAACCTTGCGGCCGGTGTGGGAGTAGAGATGTTGAACAATCGCCCAAACTGGAGAAACATACCAGCCAGCCATTCTGGGGAAGAATACGCCATAGCTTCGACGGAGCTCCAGCGTGCCTCAACGGGGAAGGCGCGCCGGATTCCCGCATCTGCAAACACCGCCGGCGGAGTGGCAACCCCACCCCGCCCACCTGCTGCAACCACACCGATTTTTCTTACTTCACCGCCACCGCGCCCTGCCGCTCTTCCATCGGAATAAACGCCAGCTTCCGTCCGCCGGTATAGATCTGCCGCGGACGCGCAATCTTCTGCTCCGCATCCCGGTGCATCTCTTCCCACTGCGCCAGCCAGCCCACCGTCCGCGGAATCGCAAACAGCACCGTGAAGAACTCCGGCCTGAACCCCACCGCCTGGTAGATGATCCCCGAGTAAAAGTCCACATTGGGATACAGCTTCCGCTGCACGAAGTACTCGTCCTCCAGCGCAATCCTCTCCAGCTCCAGCGCAATGTCCAGCCGCGCGTTGCGTCCCGTTACTTCAAACACCTGGTCCGCCGTCCACTTGATGATCTTCGCGCGCGGGTCATAGTTCTTGTACACGCGATGCCCAAAGCCCATCAGCTTCCCGTGTCCGTCCTTCACCTTCTTGATATAGGCCGGCACGTTGGCCTTCGTCCCAATCTCGTCCAGCATCTTCAGCACCTGTTCGTTCGCGCCGCCATGCAGCGGACCCGACAGCGCCGCCGCTGCCGCCGAAAGCGAAAGATAAGGATCCGCCTGCGAGCTCCCCACCGCGCGCATCGCGCTCGTGCTGCAATTCTGCTCGTGATCCGCGTGCAAGATGAACAGCACATCCAGCGCCCGCGCCAGCACCGGGTTCGCCGCATACTTCGGCTCCACCATCTTCCACAGCATGTTCATAAAGTTCTCGGTGTAGCTCAGATCGTTGTCCGGATACACATACGGGAACCCCACGCTGTGCCGGTAGGACATCGCCGCCAGCGTCGGCATCTTCGCAATCAGCCGCTTGATCTGCCGCATCCGGTTCTCCGGGTCCAGCACATCCTTCGCCTCCGGATACACCGTCGACAGCGCCGCCACCGAGCTCACAAACATCGCCATCGGGTGCGAGTCGTAGCGGAATCCCTCCATAAATCTCTTCGTCGTCTCGTGCAGCATCGTGTGGTGCGTGATCTCGTTCACCCACTCCTTCAGCTCCGCCTGGTCCGGCAGTTTGCCAAACAGCACCAGATACGCCACCTCCAGAAACGTGCAATGCTCCGCCAGCACCTCAATCGGATACCCGCGATACTCCAGAATCCCGCGGTCCCCATCAATATAGGTAATGCTGCTCCGGCACGACGCCGTATTCACATACGCCGGGTCGTACGTCATCAGCCCAAAATCCTCCGCGTCCGTGCGGATCTTGCGCAGGTCCATCGCGCGCACCGTCCCATCCTCAATCGGCAGCTCATAGGTCTTTCCGGTGCGGTTGTCCGTAATCGTCAGCGAATTCGATGCCATAACTCATGTCCCTTCGGTGCCAGAATCATTGATCCCCCAACACCGGCTCCAACACACCCCGGTCGGGACCTCTATGCATCGATTCCCTGCGCTGATAGCAACGGTTGTCTGTGACTGCAATCACTCGCACTTTGGCGGGCCGATTATCAAAGTCGCTGTCAGCCTTCGATCCCTCCACAGGCGGCCCAGATGCCGGGCGAGCGAATCAAATTCCTCACCGAACATGTTGCCCCGGTCCCTCGCATTTGGGGACCGGGGAAGCGATGCGTATCCTCCACTCAAAAAATGGATGCCCTCGGCCCGCCTGTTCACACCCGGAAAAGCACAGCCACCGCGCTTCGTATCAGGGCACGACTTCAGTCGTGCCCCAAGAGCTGCAAAATCCAGTAGGCTTCAGCCCTTGCCATTGGCGCGTGGCCCCGGCGTCCGTCGGCCCACCCATCCAGTCCCCATTGGCGGGCGGCCGAGGTTCGCGGAAGGAACGAAGCGCGTTTCCCCACTGAAAATTGATGCCCCAGGTCCGTCTGTTCAGACCTGGGAAAGCACGATCCCCATCCCGCCACCACCAAGCTAGGATCGAGCAGCTGGAAGTCCGTCAAGTCCCTTTGCGCAAACTTTCCTCTAACCCATTCATTCCATTCATCAAAGAACTTTCGCCGTTTTGCAGGTTAATTCCAGCAAAAGCGCACAATGGAGGTAGTCATGAAAACCGCGCCCTCCAACCCGTCGCACACCGCGTCTCGATCAGGCAAGCTCTGCCCACAAGGCACGGACCGGAAAAACCCCCACCCCCCAAAAATTTATTTGTACTTTTCCACATTTTCTTTGCATGTTTTTGCGAAGCCATTTTCGCCCCAGCTTCGCTTTTCACCACCACACTTGACGCTCTGCGCGCACGGCACGATACTCGGCTCACCCCATGGAGGTCTTCATGTCTGGATTCCTGCGCATGCGCATTCTGCCTGAAAGTACAGACGCCGGCCTGCTCGCGCTGCGCCTCATCGCCTGCCTCAGCCTCTTTCTCAAGCACGGCACAGAAAAGCTCTTCGGCTTCTCTGCCATGAACGCACACTTTCCCGGCGTGGCGATTCTGGGTGTCTCGCCATTGCTCCTGCTGGCCACTCTCAGTGACGGCGTCTGTTCTCTGCTGATGGTCGTAGGCCTGGCCACGCGCTGGGCC
>DAIDLI010000068.1 GCA_027449545.1 Acidobacteriaceae bacterium
GAACAGCATCGCGTACGGGGTTTAACAATTGAGGATTCCGATCCATTCGACTTCATGAGAGCCGTTATAAAACATCGAAGCACGAATGAAGGCTTAGATTCGATCCTGAAGTTTACGGTGATTCCATGACGGAACGCTCGATCAACTCGACGACGGAATACTTTTTCGAAGAGGGAAAGGTAAATCTGCGCAATTGCGTCGGAATCGCTTTCCAGTCGGCAATCCTCCGTGGGATTGATACGATCGTCATGTTTACGGGGGTTGGGGAAGGCCCTTCCATCGCCATTGAAGAGTTTCTCGGCCGACCGGAATACCAGGGGATCAAGCTGATTGCCGTGACGTTTCCCTACGGCCAGCAGTTTGGAAGTGGGAATGCATTCAAGGCTGTCGATATCCCGGACGAGACAAGGAAAACGCTGGAAGACCATCACATTCCACTTGTCCGAGCACACCTCCCGTTCAATCCAATCACGGCACATTACAGGCACCACGGAATTTTAGGGCAGGATCTTACGTTGATCGGTAACGCCCTCAGCATTTTCGGTGGCAGTATGAGTCTCTGCGTTCAAGCTGCGATCATGGCATGTGATGCGGGTTTACTCCAGCTGGGAGATCACGTGGTTTCGATGACTTCGGACACAGCAGTCATCGTGAGAACTGCCCCAACTGAGCGACTTTTAACTGACTTCATCGTGCGAGAGGTTCTCTGCAAGCCGTTGTACCTTACGATTGGAAAATCGGAAGAATCGCCCATCCCGCTTCTTGAATCTTCTACCGATCCCCTTTGTGAGGATGACGCACCAACAACTCCCGAAATCCAACCTCACGAAAATCCGCCTGAATAATTTAGCTCCAAAAGATCAGGGGCGTCCTGGCGGACGCCCCTGATGCTTTTCGGTTGATTTGCTGTCTTACTTCGAGCCGTGGAACTCGCCGTGCTTCTCTTCGAGCGCGGCCTGTGCCGCGGCCAGCCGCGCCGTCAGCAGACGGAACGGAGAGCACGACACGTAGTTCAGCCCGATGCGGTGGCAGAACTTCACGCTCTCCGGATCGCCACCGTGCTCGCCGCAGATGCCCACCTTGAGGTTGGCCCGCGTGCCGCGGCCCTTCTCGACGGCGCCCTTCACCAGTTGGCCCACGCCCACCTGGTCGAGGGTGGCGAACGGGTCCTGCTTGAAGATGCCCGCCTTGAGGTACGCCGGCAGGAAGTTGTTGATGTCGTCGCGGGAGATGCCGAAGGTGGTCTGGGTCAGATCGTTGGTGCCGAACGAGAAGAACTCGGCCTCCTCGGCGATCTGATCGGCGGTCAGGGCGGCGCGAGGAATCTCGATCATCGTGCCCACCTTGTAGTCCACCTTGGTCTTCTTCTCCGCGAAGACTTCATCCGCGATGCGGCGCACGATCGAGGCCTGGTTGCGCATCTCTTCGATCGAGCCGATGAGCGGAATCATGATCTCGGGATGCGGCTCGCCGCCCTTGGACTTCACCTGGATAGCAGCCTCGATGATGGCCCGCGCCTGCATCTCGGTGATCTCCGGGAAGGTGATGCCCAGGCGGCAGCCACGCAGGCCGAGCATGGGATTCATCTCATGCAGCTCTTCCACGCGATGCAGCAGCGTGCGGAGTTCCTTGAGCTTGGGGCTCTTGGGCTTGGACTCTTCCAGGCGGGCGATCTGGACGAGCAGATCTTCGCGCTTGGGCAGGAACTCGTGCAGCGGCGGATCGAGCAGGCGGATGACCACCGGCAGCCCGTCCATCGCCTTGAACAGGCCGGCGAAGTCGGAGCGCTGCATGGGCAGCAGCTTCTTGAGGGCCGCGCGGCGGTCCTTCTCGTTGTCGGCCAGGATCATAGTGCGCATGTGGCCGATGCGATCCTCGGCGAAGAACATGTGCTCGGTGCGGCACAAGCCGATGCCCTGCGCGCCGAAGGCGCGGGCGGTCTTGGCGTCGCGGGGGATGTCCGCGTTGGCCCACACCTGGAGGCGGCGGGAGGGATCGACCCAGCTCATGAACTTGACCAGATCGGGATCGTTGGGCTGGGCTTCGAGGGTCTTGAGCTGGCCGGCGATGACGCGGCCAGTGGTGCCGTCGAGGGAGATGTAGTCGCCCTGGCGGTAGGTCTTGCCCTTGACGCGCAGCTCCTTCTTGGCTTCGTCGACAGTGCAGTCGCCGGCGCCGGCCACGCAGCACTTGCCCATGCCGCGGGTCACGACCGCTGCGTGGGAGGTCATGCCGCCACGCGAGGTGAGAATGCCATCGGCGACTTCCATGCCGGCGATGTCCTCGGGGGTGGTCTCGCCGCGGACCAGGATGACGGACTTGTAGACGCCCTTGTTCTTCATCTTGACCGCTTCTTCGGCGGTGAAGACGATCTGGCCCACGGCGGCGCCGGGCGAAGCGGGCAGGCCGGTGGCGAGCACTTCAACCTTCTCGCCCTTTTCGATGAGGCGGGGAACCAGGAAGTCGTAGAGCTGATTGGGCTCGACGCGGAAGACGGCCTCTTCCTGCGTGATCAGGCCTTCCTTCACCATATCAATGGCCACGCGGACAGCGGCCAGGCCGGTGCGCTTGCCGTTGCGCGTCTGCAGCATGTAGAGCTTGCCATCCTGGATGGTGAACTCGAAGTCCTGCATGTCGCGGTAGTGCTTTTCCATGCGCTTGGTGATGTCCTTGAGCTGCTGGTAGACATCGGGCATGGCTTTTTCGAGCTCGCTGATGGAGAGCGGGGTGCGCACGCCGGAGACGACGTCTTCGCCCTGCGCGTTCATCAGGTACTCGCCAAAGAAGGCGTGCTCGCCGGTGGCCGGGTTGCGGGTGAAGCCCACGCCGGTGCCGGAGTTTTCGCCCAGGTTGCCGAAGACCATGGCCTGCACGTTGACCGCGGTACCGAGCCAGTCATCGATGCGGTTGATGCGGCGGTAGGTCTTGGCGCGCTCGTTCTGCCAGCTCCGGAAGACGGCGTTGCGGGCTTCCACGAGCTGCTCCATCGGGTTCTGCGGGAAGTCCTTGCCGGTTTCCTTCTTCACCAGCTTCTTGTATTCGGCGATGATCTCCTTGAGCGTGTCGGCGGTCAGGTCATAGTCGAACTTGACCTTCTTCTTGGCCTTGAAGCCGTCGAAGATGTGCTCGAACTTCTTCTTGGGCACATCCAGCACGACGTCGCCGAACATCTGGATGAGGCGGCGATAGGAGTCATAGGCGAAGCGGGGATTGTTGGAGCGCTTGGCCAGCGCTTCCACAGCCTTGTCATTCAGGCCGAGGTTGAGGATGGTGTCCATCATGCCGGGCATGGAGAACTTGGCGCCGGAGCGGACGGAGACGAGCAGCGGATTGTCGCCCGCGCCCAGCTTCTGGCCCTGCAGGGCCTCCAGCTTGGAGAGCGCTTCCTTCATCTCCTTGTCGATCTGCGGACTCACCTTGCCGCGCATGTACTCGCGGCAGGCCTCGGTCTGGATGGTGAATCCCGGAGGCACGGGAAGGCCGGCGAGCGTCATCTCCGCCAGGCCGGCGCCTTTGCCGCCCAGCACGTCCTTCATCTTGCCGTGACCGTCGGCTTTGCCGTCGCCAAAAAAGTAGACGTATTTCTCAGTTTTCGTCGAGCCTGCCGTCTCGGCAGGCGCCTGCTCCAGAACGCCCTGCGCCATGGAAGAAAGCCTCCGTGTCCTGATTTTTCACCCCGGTTGCATGTCGAGTGCCGAGGTCCCCTCGTGCATCTTGTCCCAGCAGTAGACTCCGTCTCCGGAGTCCGCATGCCGCGCAGACAGTCCATCGGTCAGGGTAACGGATCGGGAGCTCAGGATTCCGTTGCGAGGAGGTTGAACTGAGCGCGCGAGTGAACCACGACAGCGGACCGCGCCGTGCAGGCACTTCAAGTCACTACCACTGTTAACTTCCTCAGTATACGATTGCCTGTGCCAGACGTCACAAGGGCCGGAGATCCACGATGAGCAGCCACCCCCACAGCGCTTCCCTTGCCCGTGCCGAGGCCTTCGCCGGGCAGCTCGGGCTGCGGATGCCCATCCTGCTGGCGCCGATGGCGGGAGCCTGCCCGGCATCGCTCTCCATCGCCGTGGCCGAAGCCGGCGGCATGGGCGCCTGTGGCGCCTTGCTGATGCAACCAGACGCGATTCGCGACTGGGCTGCGGAGTTCCGGGCCGGATCAGGGGGCGCGTTCCAGATCAACCTCTGGATTCCCGGCCCAGCGCCGATGCGCGATGCGGCGGCCGAGACGCGCCAGCGGGAGTTCCTGGCGCAATGGGGACCACCGGTTGCGCCGGAGATGGGAGAGGCGGTTCTGCCGAATTTCGCGGCGCAGTGCCAGGCGCTGCTGGATGCGCGGCCGCGCGCCACCTCGTCCATCATGGGGCTGTACGCGCCCGCGTATGTCGCGGAGATGAAGGCGCGCGGCATCCTTTGGTTCGCGACCGCGACGACGTTGGAAGAAGCCCGCGCCGCCCAGGCTGCCGGCGCCGACGCGATCATCGCGCAAGGTGCTGAGGCCGGCGGGCACCGCGGCAGCTTTCGCGCTGCAGACGCCGAGGCACGCGCGGTGGGCCTGTTCGCCCTGCTGCCGCAGATATGTGACGCGGTGTCGATTCCCGTGATCGCCGCCGGGGGCATTGCCGACGGGCGCGCCGTGGCAGCGGCGCTGTTGCTGGGGGCGAGCGCGGCGATGGTCGGCACCGGGTTTCTGCGCGCCCCGGAGGCGAAGATCCATCCCGCCTGGGCCGAACGCATCGCTCGCACCCAGGCGCATGAGACCTGCCTGACCCGCGCCTTCAGCGGCCGCGCCGGGCGGGCGATTCGGACAAAATACGTAGAAGCCGCCAGCGCGCCGGATGCGCCGCCGCCCGCACCCTATCCGGTACAGCGCGGCTTTACGCGCGCAATGCGCGAAGAAGCAGGCCGTATGAACGATGCCGAGCGCATGCAGATGTGGGCCGGGCAGTCGGCGGCGCTGGCCCAGGCCCGGCCGGCCGGCGAGATCGCGCGATCATTGTGGGAGGAGGCAGCCCGCCTGCTTGGCTGATGTGCTTCGCCCGGAAGGACTGGCCTCTCTGGACGGCGCGGGAGGGCGGGAGGATACTGTTGGCATGGCGACACAACCCATCGCGGACCGTTTTGTGCCGGTGGAGGAGTATCTCGCGACGAGCTACTCGCCCGACTGCGAGTACGAGGACGGCATTGTGGTGGAGCGGAACGTGGGAGAGATCGAACATTCGTTTCTGCAAGTTCTCCTTGGCACCCTATTCACAATCAACAGCGAAGCATGGAGGGTTTACGGGCTTCCGGAACAGCGCGTCCAGATTTCGGCAGCTCGCTTCTTTGTGCCGGACCTGTGTGTTGTGCCACTTGGGCAGTGGGAGAAGATCGTCACCACGCCTCCTCTGATCGTCCTCGAAATCCTCTCCCCGGAAGACACCATCCGCCGCGCAGAAGAGAAGGCGCAGGAGTATTTGCGATTCGGCGTGCAGCACGTGTGGGTGATCGACCCATATGCCCGCGTAACCTATCGCGGCACCGCGGCGGAACTGGAGCGCGTGCCGAGCGGCGAGCTGACCGTTCCGGGCACGCCCATCGTGGTGCGGACCGCGGAGCTGTTCGAGAAGCTGGATGCAATGCGGGCGCGGAGCGAGCGATAACAGGCGCCGCGGGAAAAACAAAAGGACTATGAATGCAGGGGCTGAAGCCCCCCATTCATAGTCCTTACTCTTTCTAGCTACAGCTTTTTCAGCAATTCACAAAAGGCATCACTGCAGCAGCGATCCCTGCTCGCCTTCGTGGTTGCCGTTCCCGTTGCCGTTCAGCTCGTCGGGCGGAATGATGACCGCGGCGGCCACCTTGTCACCGTCCTCCAGGTTGAGCAGGCGGACGCCCTGGGTGGCGCGGCCGGCGGCCCGGATCTGCTTGGTGTCCACGCGGATGATCTTGCCGAACTGGCTGATGACCACCAGCTCGGAGGCATCATCCACGAGCTGGATGGTGTTGACCGCGCCGATGCGGTCGGTGACGGCCATGTTTTTAATGCCCTTGCCGCCGCGCGTCTGCAGCCGGTACTCTTCCACCTCGGTGCGCTTGCCAAAGCCGTTCTCGCTGACCGAGAGGATGCGGTAGGCACCAGGCTCGTGCTCCTTGGGAGTCACGGCGACGCCGACCACATAATCGTTCTTGCCCAGCGAGATGCCGCGCACGCCGTAGGCCGGCCGGCCCATGGAACGCACGTCGGCCTCGTCGAAGCGGATGGCCAGGCCCAGATGCGTGGCCAGGAAGACGATCTGGTTGCCGTCGGTAATGCGCGCCTTCACCAGTTCGTCGTCCTTTTCGATGCCGATGGCGATGATGCCGCGGGCCATGACGTTGGAGAAGTCCTTGAGCGGGGTCTTCTTGACGGTGCCGTTGCGGGTCGCGAAGAAGATGTACTTGCCCTCTTCTTCGAGATCGCGCACTGCCAGGATGGTGCGCACGTTCTCGCCCGGTTGCAGGTCGAGCAGGCTCTGGATCGACTTGCCCTTGCCGGCCGCGCCCACGTCCGGAATCTCGTAGACCTTCAGCCAGTACACGCGCCCCGTGTTGGTGAAGCACAGCAGGTAGGCATGCGTGGAGTCGATGATGAGCTTGGAGACAAAGTCTTCCTCGCGCGTCTTCATGCCGGTGCGGCCGGTGCCGCCGCGGCGCTGCTGGCGATAGGTGCTGATGGGCGTGCGCTTCAGGTAGCCCTGGTGGCTCACCGTCACCGCCACCTGTTCGTCGGCGATCAGGTCTTCAAGCTGGAGCTCGGCGCTCTCGTCGATGAGCTGCGTGCGGCGCTCGTCGCCATACTTGTCGCGGACCTCTTCCAGTTCCTTCACGATCACCTTACGCAGCTTGGCATCGCTGGCCAGGATGCCTTCGTACTCGGCGATCTTTTTGCGGATTTCGGCGAGCTCATTCAGCAGCTCGTCGATGGAGAGCTGGGTCAGGCGATAGAGCTGCAACTCCAGGATGGCGTCGATCTGGCGCAGCGTGAGGCCGCGCTCCTCGTGACGCCCCAGCTCGCGGTCGAGCTTAATGACGATCTCGGTGCCCTTGCCCCAGGCATAGAGGTTTTCCCTGGCCTCGGCCCGGGAACCGGAACCGCGGATGATCTTGATGACCGTGTCGAGGTTGTCGAGCGCGATCTTGAGGCCTTCCAAGATGTGCTCGCGCTCGCGCGCCTTGCGCAGCAGGTAGACGGTGCGGCGCTGCACCACGTCAATGCGGTGATCGATGAAGACGCGCAGGGCACTGTCGAGGCCCAGTTCGCGCGGCTGGCCGTTGACCACGGCCAGGAAGATCATCGAAAAGCTCTCCTGCATCTGGGTGTGCTTGTAGAGCTGGTTGAGCACGATCTCGGGCTGGGCGCCGCGCTTGAGCTCAATGACGATGCGCATACCGTCACGGTCGCTCTCGTCGCGCACGTCGCTGATGTCGTCGATGATCTTTTCGTTGATCAGGTCGGCGATGCGCTCGATGAGCCTGGACTTGTTCACCTGGTAGGGAATCTCGGTGACGATGATGGCCTGTTTCTCTTTGGTCAGGTTCTCGGTAGCCACCTTGGCGCGCATGATGAAGCGGCCGCGGCCGGTCTTATAGGCATTGGCAATGCTGCCCTTGCCGTAGAGATACCCTCCGGTGGGGAAATCGGGCCCCTGTACGTGCTTCAGTACCTCGGCCAGGCCGGCGCTGGGATTGTTCACCAGCTCAATGGCCGCATTCACCACCTCGGTCAGATTGTGGGGCGGAATGTTGGTGGCCATGCCGACGGCGATGCCGCTGGAGCCGTTGACGATGAGGTTGGGAATGCGGGCGGGAAGGACCGAGGGCTCGAGCGTGGACTCATCATAGTTAGGCACCATGTCCACGGTTTCCATGTCGATGTCGGCCAGCAGTTCGCCGGTGAGCCGCTGCATGCGGCACTCGGTGTAACGCATGGCCGCGGGCGGATCGCCGTCCACCGAGCCGAAGTTCCCCTGCCCGTCCACCAGCGGATAGCGCAGCGAGAAGGGCTGCGCCATGCGCACCAGCGTATCGTAGATGGCGGAGTCGCCGTGGGGATGGTAGACACCCATGGCCTGGCCGACAACCTTGGCGCACTTGGTGTACTTCTTGTTGTGCTCTAGGCCCATCTCGCTCATGGTGTAGAGCACGCGGCGATGCACCGGCTTGAGGCCGTCGCGCGCGTCGGGCAGCGCCCGCCCGATGATGACGCTCATCGAGTAGTCGAGATACGAGCGGCGCATCTCATCTTCAATGTTGATGGGAATGAGGTTGGACGCGCCCGGAGGCGTACCGCCGTCGAGAGGGAGCTGTGGATTCTGATCGTCTGCCATAGATTTCCAAGGCCCGCAGGAGGACGGCGAAATGTCCGGAGAAAGCAGGGCCGGATCCGCGGGCTACTGTTCTATTTTAGCTGCCGGAAGGGGTATCCGGCAAGGCAGAAAGCGTAAAACAAATCCTTGCCGTACTTGAACTTAGCGGAGGTCAACGGGGGTGTTGCGCAACCCCTGCCCGGATCGGTCAGCGGGCTGCTCGCGGTATTGACAAGCGGCTCGCACCGGGCCTATTGTGTGTAGGTTTTTGGCGTAAGAAAGGAAAGCAAGCGATGGTCGCATACTTTCAGCTTCAGCCTTCTGAAACAGAGCTTCAAGAACTTGCAGACGAATATTGGCAGCGCTCCGGCGACCGGGAACGGGAGTTGGAAAAGGCGGCCTTCGAAGCCGGAGAGGCGATCAGAAAGGGTGAGTACACGCTGGCCAACCTGGAGGCAATCGTGCGCTGGAAGGCGGAATGCGCGGTCCAGTACCTGATCACGAACAGCAACGGGAACATCCGCAAGGCACTGGCCGTGGCTGCCGCCCCTGAGACTTCCACGGGGAGTGCCGTCAAGGCCCTGCTCGAGTTGCAGGGCATCGATATCCCGCTGGCATCCGCAATTCTCGCCGCCATCTTTCCCGAACGTTACAGCGTGCTCGATTTTCGCGCGCTGGAGGCGCTTGGCCATGCGCGCCACGATGTGCACTTCTACGAGGAGTACGTGGCCTTCTGTAAACGCCTGGCAGAGAGCAATATCGTGAAGCCGCAGAACAACTTGCCCGGAGCCACGCCGCTGCGCACGCTGGATAGAGCGTTGTGGGAGTGGTCGCGCAACCACTCCGGATGAGGAGGGCAGCGAAAGAGGGAGAGGATCGGTCTGTGGCGGTGGTCTTTCCGGTCTTCAGGCCCTGAGGAGAGCGTTTCGGCTGACTTGCCGCCCCGCCGCCTTGCTACAATCCCCTCGTGAGCAACTCGTTTGAAATTGGCCCGGTACAGGTGGGCGCAGGGCGGCTCTTCCTCATCGCCGGCCCCTGCGTCATCGAGAGCGAGTACCACGCGCGCAAGATGGCCGATGCCATCCAGAAGGTCACCGCCGAGCTGGGCGTGCCGTTCATCTTCAAGGCCAGCTACGATAAAGCCAACCGGACCAGCGTGAAGAGCTATCGCGGTCCCGGCCTGCTCGAGGGCACGCGTATCCTCGGCCGCATCGCCCGGGAGACGGGCCTGCCGGTGCTGACGGACGTGCACGAGCCGGCCCAGTGCGAGGTCGCCGCCGAGGCCGCCGACGTGCTCCAGATCCCCGCCTTCCTCTGCCGGCAGACCAACCTGCTGCTTGCCGCCGGCAAAACCGGCAGGGCGGTGAACATCAAGAAGGGCCAGTTCGTCGCTCCCTGGGATATGCGCTACTCGGCCGAGAAGGTCCGCTCCACCGGGAACGAGCGCGTCTTCCTCACCGAACGCGGAGCCAGCTTCGGCTACAACAACCTGGTAGTGGATTTCCGTTCGCTGCCTTACCTGCGGCAACTGGCGCCGGTGGTCTTCGACGGCACGCATTCGGTGCAGCAGCCTTCCGCATCCGAAGGGGTGAGCGGCGGCCAGCCGGAGTTCATTCCCACGCTGGTACGCGCCGCGGTGGCCGCGGGGGTGGATGGCGTTTTTCTTGAGGTCCACGACGATCCGCCGAATGCAAAGTCAGACGGCGCCAATGCGCTGGATCTGAAGCTGCTCAAGCCGCTGCTGGAAAAGCTGCTGGCGATTCATGCGGTGGTGAATGCGTAGGCTGTAAAAGCGATCCGTCTCTCAGTAATCCACCCGGGCGGCGGATTTCAGCCATGCTTCGAAGCTGGCCTGGGCCTCTTCGCCGAGCAACTGGGTACTGGGCACTTTGCGCAGCGCGTGGGTCTTGCGCAATTCCTCATACAGGAAGGCGTCATCGAAGCCGGCCCGAGCGGCGTCGGCAGCGGTAGCGCCGTAGTAGATGGCGTCGATGCGCGCCCAGTAGGCCGCGGCCAGACACATGGGACACGGCTCGCAACTTGTGTAGAGCTCGCAGCCTGCCAGCGTAAAGCTGTTCAGCGCCTTGGCCGCGGCCCGGATGGCGTTGACCTCGGCATGGGCGGTGGGATCGTTGGTGAGGGTCACGGAGTTGGCGGCCTGGCCCACAATCGCGCCGTTGCGCGCGATCACCGCGCCGAAGGGCCCGCCACGCCCCTGCTCCACATTGGCGGTGGCCAGGGCAATGGCGCGACGCAGAAACTCCGGATTGGGCCGGCCGCCCATGGATTTTCCTCCGCAGAGAAATTGAAGTGAAAAAGCACGTTCAGTATGTCACAGCGCCGAGAGATAGGAGCGCTGGGCGGGAGACAGACGCCACCGCCTGCAACCGGCGCAACCATGCAATCCAGGTCAACTGCGGAACCACCCTCTGAGAAGCGCGAGCTAGCTCCCGGTGGAGTTGTCCTGCTGGAGTGGAGCTGAACCGCTGTCTTTCGGCGTGTTGTCCTGCTCTGTGACTGGAACCGCAGCGGCAGGCGCGGCCGAATCATGGGATGCGGCGCCGGAGGAGTTGTTGGCCGCCGTCTTGGTGACGGGCGCTCCCTTGTAGCCCGGCACGTAGTTCGGATAGACGGTGATGTGGAAGCAGGACTGATGGAACTCCTCTTCTACATCGATCTTGCC
>DAIDLI010000069.1 GCA_027449545.1 Acidobacteriaceae bacterium
GGGCGCAAACGCGCTGGATCCTGAAGCGGTGGCGCGCATCTTTGCCGCCAAGCAAAGGCCCTCCTGGGATCCGATCATCGTGCACATCGCGCCGCTCGAGCGCATGGATGCCATGCTCGATGGGCTGGTGGAGGAGCTGCCGGAGACCGCGCGGAAACTGATCAACGCCTTCTGGCCCGGACCGCTGACGCTGCTGCTCCCGCGCACGCGGGCCGTCCCCGAAGCGGTGACTGCCGGCCGCCCACTGGTGGGGGTCCGAATGCCTTCCCATCCGGTGGCGCTGGAGCTGATCCGCCGGGCGGGAGTTCCGGTGGCGGCACCCAGCGCCAACCTCTTTGGGCACACCAGCCCAACCACTGCCGAACATGTGCTGGCCGACCTGGGCGGCCGGATCGAGGTGGTGCTGGACGCCGGCCCGACCGGTTACGGCCTGGAATCCACGGTGCTCGACCCCTGCCAGGATCCCATGATCATCTACCGGCCGGGCGCCGTGACCGAGGACCAGATTCGCGCCGTGGCGGGACCGGTTGAGATCCACCGCGAGAGCACCCTGCCTGCCGCTGTGCCACGCGAGGCGCTGCCGGCGCCCGGCGTGGGCATCCGTCACTACGCTCCCCGGGCGCGCCTGATCCTGGTGGAGGGCCCACAGGCGGAGTTGGGAGAACGCCTCGCGGAGAGCGCCGCAGAAGAACGGCGCGAGCAGGTGGGAATCCTGCTGCCAGCCGATGTGGAAGCGCCGCCGGAACTGGCGGAGTACCGCGTCTTTGCCTGGGGCCGCTGGGCCGCCCCGGAGGAGCTGGCACGCGATCTCTATGCTGGACTACGGGCCCTGGACGCGGAGGGCTGCACCGTCATCCTCTGTCCGGTTCCTCCGGAACGCGGCATCGGCGCCGCCATCCGCGACCGGTTGAGAAAAGCTGCTGGAAGGTCGGCGGAATAGGAGAAGAACGGACTGGGGAAAAGCCCGCAGAGGGCGAGGTCCCTGAAAGAACCTTAGAGCGAAAAGGACGCTGGAGCGGAGCTCGAAAGGAAGCGCAGATGAGCTGTCTCAACTGGCTTTGGATAGTTCCCTATCCCGCGGGTCTCCCGGTTCCTGCTTTACTGCTGTCCGGTGTCGCCGAGCTTGTACATGTATTTAATGGCAGATTTGTAGATAAGCACTTTGCCGCGGCCGCGCACCTTGATGGCGTTGCGATCGTACCACTCGATGCAGCCCTCGATGTGCTCGCCGTCTTCCAGGACCACCACCATGGGGGTCTGCGACTGAATCTGCTTTTGAAGATAAAAAAGCTCCGCGTGCCGCTGGGGAGCGGTCTCATGCTCGGCGGGTTGGGCGGAAAAGCGCAGGGGCATAGGTGCAGGCAGGTTCCGTTTCAGGTGCTCGGAAGCCCGGAAAAAATCGACGCTGCTCTCGCGGTGTCTTGCGGGCAGAATAGATGAAAAGCTCATGGGAAAACAACCCTCCCTTACCAAAAGGTGAACTGCCACCGCCAGTTACTGCTCTCTGCACGTAGGGAGACACCGGGTTGAACACATATCCCGCACCGGAATCCAGTTGAGGTCGATGTGCTTGTTGGACCAATTCTGCGTGTGAAGAAACCGGACCCTCAGCCCGTCAACGATCCCCGAGGAAAACCGCACTGGCGGGAAAAATGCCTGCATCCCAACTGGGTGCTCTAGGTCAAGAGATGCCCCGGGTAGGGTGGAGGTTGTACGGTTTGTGGAGGTTAGCTGTGCATCGGCGTCTTCAGGCGCGCAGCGAGCCGCCGCGTTCCAGGGCCACGGCCATGGAATCCAGCGAGAGGGAACGAAGCAGGTTGCGGCGCATGCCCTGCTCCACCTGAACCAGGGCGCGAGCGGCCCCGTCGATCCATTCCACGGTCAGGCCCTCGGCCATGCGGCCCAGCTCCGCAGCCAGATCGAGGTTGCGGATCAGCGCCGGAGTCCCGGCCACGAGCAGCAGCAGATCCTCGACCAAGCTACCCAGGGCGCGCAGCAGGTTGATGGTCTTCTCCTGCCCCTCGGCCCCGGCGCGATAGGTTTCGGTGGCATGGAAGAGCTGGGAGTAGTCGGGATCGCGCAGGGCATTGCGCAGGATCACCAGCGCGTCCTGCCGGCTGGCGACGTAGGCGGCAAGATCGATGCCCAGGGCCCGGCCCACGGCGCCCTCGGCAAGCCGCGCCGCCAGCGCCCGGTCCTGCGACCGCATCTCGGGGCGGCGCTGCGCCAGCAATGCTTCGATCTGCGCGGGCGGAATTGCGCCCAGGCGGTGAATCACGGCGCGCGATCGGATCGTGGGCAGCAGCTCCTGCGGATTCTCGGTGAGCAGCAGCAGGGTGGTGTGCTCGGGCGGCTCTTCCAGGAGCTTGAGCAGGCTGTTGGCCGCCTCCTTCATAAACGACGAGCAGGTAAAGATGGTGAAGGCCCGGCGCGCCTCCACCGGCGGGCGGTAGTAGGCCACGTGGATGGCTTGCCGCACCTGGCCGAGCTTGATGAGAAGCTGCGGCGGGTCAGGGGGGACGATCAGCACGTCGGGATGCGTCTGGACGAGGATGCGGGTCTCGCGCTTGTCCACCTCGCGCATCTCGTCGCGCGCGGAGACGGCCTGATCGACGCGCTCCTCCAGGTTGGCGGCCTCGCCGATCCGGCTACAGTTGGCGCAGACGCCACAGAAGTCGGGTAGCCCATCGGTCTCGGTGGGGTTGAGGCAGTTCACCGCCTGGGCCAGCATCAGCGCCAGCTTGTACTTGCCCGCTCCGCGCGGGCCGGCCAGGATCATGGAGTGGGGAAAGCGCCCGGCGCGGATGCTCTCGCGCAGGTGCGTGACCGTGCCGGCGTTGCCCAGGAATTCGTTGAAGCCCACGTGTTGAGGATAGCCGATGGCTGGGCGGCGGGCTGGGAAAGCGGATCAGCCGGGGAAGAGCATCACGGCCGGGCGGCCCGGGCATGCAGCTCTTCAAGAGCGTTGCAGGCGGTGCGAACCCCATCCTCTTTCCGGATCTGCGCGCCGATCGCTCGGGCGCGCCCTTCCAGTCCCGGATCCGCCAGCATGGTTCGCAACGCGCCGGCGACCCGCTGCGGAGTGTAGGCGCGCCGCTCGATCGTCTGGGAGAGCTTCATGCGCGTCATGCGCCGCGCATTATCCGGCTGGTCGTGGGAGTAGGGCATGATCAGCATCGGCTTGCCGGCCCGCAGACACTGGGCCGTCGTGCCTACGCCGCCCTGGTGGACGACCATGCTGGCTCGCGGAAACAGCGCGGAGTACGGCGCATACTCGGCCACGCAGATGGAGTCAGGCAGCTTCTCCTGGGGCCGGTTGCGCGGATCGCTGCCGATGAGCAGGACGGCGCGCCGCCCCAGCTTGATCGCCGCCTTGGCCGAGAGCTCGTAGAACGGGCCGGCGGCCAGCACCGCCGCAGAGCCCAGCGTAAACACCACCGGCGGCTCGCCGGCATCCAGGAAGTCCTTCAGGTTGGAAGGCAGCTCGCCGTTGCCGGCGTCGGCGTCGTAGAAACAGAAGCCGGTGATGCGCACGTTCGCCGGCCAGTCCCGCTGCTCCATGCCCAGCACACGTGAGAACAGCGCCAACACCAGGCTGGGCGAATGTTTGGCTTCAAAGATGGGATTGGGGCCGGGCGGCAGGCCAAGTTCCCGCCGCAACCCGTACACCGGCTCCGGCCATTCCCGGGTCACGAAGCGGGCTACTCGCTTGATGGCGTGGCCCATGCCGGGCAGGAACTTCTCCGCCTTGGCAAGCTGCGGATAGGGCGGCAGCACCGGCGGATCGTAGGCCGAGAAAAACGAGAAGGGGGCCAGCACGTAACTGGCCCAGGGAATGCCGGCGGCCGCGGCGACGATCGGTCCGGCGTAGTTGAGCTCCCCGAGCAGCAGCAGGTCGGCGCGCGCTGGCCGGGTGGCTGCATCCAGCAGGTCGTCGTAGGTCTGGCGCAGCGCAGGATAGAGGAACTCGCGGAGCCCCCGCTCGGTTCCCTTCTTCACGTCGTAGATCATCTCCACGAGGATCGTGTTGCTGGGGTCGATGTCCGGGCGGAGGGGGCGAAACTCCAGCCCCAGAGGCTCGATCTTGGGACGGTAGACCTCCGGCAGAGCCATCACCGGCGTGTGGCCTCGGCGCTTGAGCTCCAGGGCGATGGCGATCAGTGGATTGGTGTCTCCCAGAGTGCCGATATTGGACAGGACAATGCGCAAGACCGCTCCCCCGGAGCGCCGCAGACGCTCGCTTCGAGGTTACCTGATGAGCCGGAAGGGCGTAGTCACTGGATTTTGAAAATTTCGCTTCCCGGCCCCCCTTCGAAATCCGTCCGGTCATTCCACCCTGCCGGCTTCAAAAGAACGCCTCCAGGCTGTAAGCTGCTGGGATGAAGATCTTCGCGGTCATCGTCGCCGCCCTTCTGCTGGTGGTTCTGGCCTTCGCCGACTACAAGTGGCGGCAATGGATGGATGCCCGGCGACGCGAGCAAGAGGACGAGCCACCGAACCGCCGGTAAACAGGTCTTCACGGGCCCTCGGAAACCTGCTCCTGATAGACTGGAAGCAGCCGTCTTTGTGCGGCCACGGCCTCTTCTGACGCATCGAACCGCCTGAAGGCCCCCGTGCGCGGGCCGAACCCCGATTGAAGGAACCCTGTTTTGAGCCAGACGATACGCAATATCGCCATCATCGCCCATGTCGATCATGGCAAGACCACCCTTGTCGACGCCCTGCTGCGGCAGGCCGGCACCTTCCGCGCCAACGAGCAGGTGGCCGACCGCGTGATGGACTCCAATGAGCTGGAGCGCGAGCGCGGCATCACCATTCTGGCCAAGAACACCGCCATCAACTACGGCGGCGGGAAGATCAACATCGTGGATACGCCCGGCCACGCCGACTTCGGCGGCGAAGTGGAGCGCGCGCTCAAGATGGTGGACGGGGTGATGCTGCTGGTGGATGCGGCCGAAGGGCCGCTGCCGCAGACCCGGTACGTGCTCTCGAAGGCGCTCGAAGCCAAGCTGCCGCCCATCGTCGTCATCAACAAAATCGACCGTCCGGATGCGCGTCCGCAGGAAGTGCTGAACGAGATCTACGACCTCTTTATCGATCTGGATGCGGACGAGTCGCAACTCGATTTTCCAGTGCTCTACGCCGTGGCCAAGGCGGGCACCGCAACCACCGATCCGGCGCAGCCCGGCACCGACCTCAAGCCGCTCTTCGAGGCCATTGTCAACACCATCCCCGAGGCGACCGGCGATGCCGAAGCCGCGCTCCAGATTCTGGTCACCAACCTCGATTACTCCGACTACTTCGGGCGCATCGCCATCTGCCGCGTCTTCCAGGGCACCCTGCGCGTAGGCGATGAGGTCAATATCTCCAAGCGCGACGGCACCCTCCAGAAGACCAAGATCACCAAGCTCTTCACCTTCAGCGGCCTCAAGCGCACCGAGATCGAGCAGACCACGATCGGCGACATTGTGGCCGTGGCCGGCGTGGAAGGCATCACCATCGGCGAGACCATCACCAGCCTGGAGAACCCCGCTCCGCTGCCGCTGATCGTCATCGACGAGCCGACCATCGCCATTCAGTTCAGCGTCAACAACTCACCTTTTGCCGGGCGCGAGGGCCAGTACGTGACCAGCCGCAACCTTCGCGAGCGCCTCGAGAAGGAATTGCTGACCAACGTCTCCATCCGGGTGGAAGAGACCGGATCGCCCGACACCTTCAAGGTTCTCGGCCGCGGCGAACTCCAGCTTGCCATCCTGATCGAGATGATGCGCCGCGAGGGCTTCGAACTGATGGCCGGACGGCCCGAGATTGTGACCCGCGTGGTGGACGGCGTGCGCATGGAGCCGGTGGAGCACCTGACCATCGACATTCCCGAGCAGTACACCGGCGTGGTCATCGAAAAGCTGGGGCCGCGCAAGGGCGAGATGACCAAGATGCACAACCACGGCTCGGGTCGCGTACGGCTGGAGTTCCGCGTGCCCAGCCGCGGCCTGATCGGCCTGCGCTCGGAGATGCTGACCGAGACGCGCGGCACCATCGTGATGAACGCGCTCTTCGACGGCTACATTCCCTACCAGGGAGAGATTCCGCAACGGCCCACCGGCGCGCTCATTGCCGATCGCCAGGGAGTGACCACCACGTACGCGCTGAACGGATTGCAGGAGCGAGGCATCCTGTTCGTGGGCGCGGGCGTGGATGTCTACGAGGGCATGATCGTGGGTGAGCACTCGCGCGATAACGATCTCGACGTGAACGTGGTGCGGGAAAAGAAGCTGACCAACATGCGCGCTTCCAGCGCGGATGAAGCCATCCGCCTGGTTCCCGTCACGATCCTCAATCTGGAGCAGTCCATCGAGTTCATTGCCGACGACGAGCTGGTGGAGATCACGCCCAAGAGCCTGCGCCTGCGCAAGAAGATCCTGCAACAGAACAGGCGCCCCAAGCGCTGGGAAAAGGCCGAACAGCTTTCGTAAGATAAGGCCGGAGAGACAAGCAACGAGAGGGCCGGACGGCATTCGTCCGGCCCTCATCGTTTTTTGGATTCAGCCCTGCGATTCTATGTCGCAGATCACGCGCCGCGAGGCAGCGGCGGGCGTAAGCTCAAGAGCAATGCACGAGCTTTCTATCGCAGCCAGTATTGTGGAGGCGGTGACCGAGGCCGCCGCAGCCTACCCGGGCGCGCCTGTGCGTGCGGTGCGGCTGCGAATCGGCGCGCTGGCCGCGGTCGTTGAGGACTCGCTCCAGTTCTGCTGGGGCGTGACCACGGAAGGCACTCCGCTCGCCGGCGCGAGGCTCGAAGTCCGGATGCTGCCCGTGGTGGTGCACTGCGCGACGTGCGGCGCGACAGCAGAGATCGGCGTGCAAAGTTTCCATTGTCCCCGCTGCGGCGCGCCGGCACTGGATCTGCGCCAGGGCCGTGAGTTGGAGATCGAGTCCATCGAGATCGATGATCCGGAACCGGCCACCGCGCAGGAGCAGGAGCAGGAGAAGCAGACGCTATGACGACGCGCA
>DAIDLI010000070.1 GCA_027449545.1 Acidobacteriaceae bacterium
GGTGCGCACCAGCCCACCCACCGCCAGTCCCGGCGTCCACGGGCCAAACTGCCCATCCTTGATCGCCACCACCTTGCCGTTGATGATGTTCATCCCTGAGTAGTTCCACAAGCTGCTGAACGCCACGCTGTCGCCCGTGACGTGAACGCTGCGCGTGTAGCCGGCCTCGGCGCGATTGGCGAATCCCTCCTCCAGATTGAAGGTGTGAAGGTCGCCGATCACCTTGTTGCTGTTCACAAAGTGATAGCCGATGGCGGGATGGGAAAAGAAGGAGCCCTTGTCCGTATAAACCACATAGGCGGTAGGGGTGAGAAATCCGCCGGTCTGGCCTTCCAGCGTAAGCTGCTGCGCCGCGCTGCCCACCGGCATCAGCACTGCCGCTGCCAGCATAATGGCAACCTGCCTGAACCTTGAGGAGGAGATCATGCGTGTGTCCACCTTCGGTGAGATCGCAGCGAGGAAAAGAGTCCGGTAGCGCGGCTACTTCGGACTGAAGTCAAGATGTTCTATCACATCCGTACACTGCCTGTCGCCGCAAACCTGAGGTGGTAGACTCAGCCCATGCCGAGAGGGCTTTTCATCACCTTTGAGGGCCTGGACGGTTCAGGCAAGACCACGCAGATCCGCAAGCTGGCCGCATGGCTGGAGAAGCGCGGCCATGCTGTCGTTGTTACCCGGCAGCCCGGCGGCACAGCCACTGGCGACCGCATCCGCGAGATCCTGCTCGACGCACGCAACGCTCATCTTGCGCCCATGACCGAGATGGCGCTGATGTTCGCCGACCGCGCCCAGGCCATCGCCGAGGTGATTGAACCGGCGCTGGAAGCAGGCAAGATCGTGCTCTGCGACCGCTACACCGATTCCTCCGAGGCCTACCAGGGCGGAGGACGCCAACTCGGCTCCGAAACCATCCTCGCGCTGCACCGGCTGGTTTGCGGCAATCTCCAGCCCGACCTCACCCTCCTGTTGCTGCCCGGCTTTGACGCCTCTCTGGCTCGCGCCCGCCGCCGCAACAGCCGTACTGAGGCGCGAGGCGGCAAGAATGAAGGCCGCTTCGAGGCCGAGCAGGACGCGTTCTTCCACCGCGTGTGGGAGAAGTATCGCGAGATCGCCGAGCGCGAGCCCGAGCGCGTGGTCCGCATCGAGGGCGACCTCGGGATTGACGAGGTCTACGAGCAAATCGTGGAGATCGTCTCCGAGCGCATCGTGACCGCCAGCGCCTGATCCCCTCCTCTGGGAAGCAGCGATCTGAACTGCCCCAGCGATTCAGTGGGGCTGGATACATTCGAAAACTCGGCGGGGCGGTATTCCGCCTCTGAAAGAGCGTTTGAAAGCCGCGAAATCCTCGAATCTGGTTTGATTCCTGTCGTTTGCAGGCGGGCCTTGTGGGCCACCTACCGCCCCGGGCTCGTGTTCTGCAGACCCAGATTTTTGTCTTATCAAACTAACCCCCCGTTCTACCCGGGACAAGAGAAAACACCCTTTCCAAGGTTGCCGTCTTACCCCAGTGCAGCCCGCGCGGCAAAAGTGGCGCTGGCGAACGGAATCCAACTCAGGGGACATTCGGTCATGAATCGCGACTTTCTCACATTTCTCAGCGCAGCAGCTCTTGCGATCTTCTTATCGCCGGCTGCGCACGCACAGAGCGCACAAGGTTCAATGAACTCACAAGGGACGGGCAACTGGCATCAGTCGCAGTCCACAAACACAAACTCGGCCAACAGTCGGTGGAACTCGAACCAGAGTAACAACAGCAACACGACCCAGGATCGGAAGGACGCCTCCGAGATGGTGCCGGCGCACGCCGCCCTGGTAAAGACCCTCGATGCAAAGAAATGCCGCGCCGGCGAACAGATTCGCGCCAAGCTAGGCGAGAATGTGCAGCTCAAGAACGGTCCCGATCTGCCCAAAGGCACGGTGCTGATCGGCAAGATCACCCGGGATCATGCGCAGTCGGACCACGTTAAGATGGCGCTGCGGTTTACCAGTGCCAGGCTGAAGGACGGCACCACCGTTCCTATCAAGGCCATGGTTGTGGCGATTGGCGCACCCAGTGAAGGGCTGAATGCCTATGGCAGCGCCCGTACCCCCGCGCGCGACCTGTGGAATCGGAACACGTATCAGGTGGATCAGATCGGCGCTGTCTCCGGAGCCGACCTGCACAGCAGGATCGCAGCCAGGAACTCCGCAGTGATCTCTTCCGATAAGAAGAGCGACGTGAAGATCATCGCCGGCAGCCGCATCGATATGGCCATCGCCAAGCAGCCGCAGTGGCATCAGAGCAACCAGAACAACAGCAGCCCAACCATGTAAGAGACGCTCTCGCGCCTGCGGCTTCGCTGTCGACAAGCCGCAGGCGGTTGCGCTACTTTCCACTTCAGTGTCGTACCATTTCCCCATCCTGCTTTAGCTCCGCACCCCGCAGGAGCACATAAGCGACCAGCGCAAAGACAAAGAAGACCAGCAATAGCCAGATCTCAGCTTGTGCGGTTCCAATCGCCGTGCGATAGAGCTCAAGAATCCAGCGGTCTGTGTTCAGCACGAGGAGCGGCTGGTCCTTCATGGGAGTGATGTATTTTTCGTAGTCCCAGGGACGCACGCCACCTGCAACCCCAGCCACCACCAGTACGACCATCATGTACCGCACCCATGCGGAGCTTAGCGGCTCGCCCACAATGCGATCCATGATGGTCCTGATCGGCTTATGGAAAAACCAGGCCACGAGCCCCGCCACCACCAGCGACAAGAGCAGAGTGATGCCAAGTAGTTGGATGATCACCGGATGAACCTCCGGGACTTCCGCATCCCATCGCAGGCGGCTCCCGGACCTGCACTACGTCGAGGGCGGAGACTCCGCTCCCAATTATCCAGCTATTTCGGTCCCGCGGCGCAGTAAAATCGCCAGCGAGGCGGATCAGCGGCTCTCTTTCAGAGTTTCGGAATTAGTCTAGAGGTTGTCCCACTCATTCGGATAACGGCGCAGCTCCCAGCAGGGATCCTTCCCCCCGTGCGGGAAAAGGGCTACTGCGCAGGGTGCCGGGCCCGAGCCCAGATAGTCGTACTCTTCTTTCTCACCCTTCAACGGAACCCCCATGAAGCGGTTCACCGTTACGGTGGAACTGGGCGAACCGCGCAGCAGGTAGACCACGGAATCGATCGCGTAGGCGGCCAGTGTGCACACCGCCAAGGCAAGAAATGCGCGCACCAGCCATCGGCCCATCAAGCGAAGCAAGGTGTAACCTCCGAGGCCGGTTCGCGCCGGCCTCCCTCGAAACTCCAGTTGCAGAGCAGCAATAGAATAGACGGCTTCCCGCTACCTGAAGTCGCACCCGTCCTTCTCTCTAGTTCCGGTCGGGCTCTGCGGCGGCGATCAGCCGCCGATCTTTTCCTTGCGAACCGCAAAGGCGATCGCCATGGCCATGACCAGGTCGCCGTGCGTACCGGGCTGCGCGGCCAGTGTCCGGGTTGTGGAGCCCCCGGTAAGCGGCAGGTCATTCGCTACCGGCGGATCCGCATAATGCTTATCGGCGGCTTGCAAGGCTTGGGTGGTGTCGCCATTCAGATAGAGAGGCCCGCACAGGTTTCCGCCCGAGGCGCTCAGCAGACTCTGCGACAGCTCTGAAACCTCCTCGTCCACATAGGTTTTGGTGACTGCCAGCACTGTAATCGTAGAATCAACATCTCTTCCAGGAGGTGCCTATTCTGCACGGCGGTAGCTGCACGTTATCCTGAAAAGGACTGCTCAGAGCACTCGCTCTCGAGATCGGCTTCGATCCGCACCTCAAACCACATCCCTTAGCTGCATCGGAGAGATGCTTCAGCAAGGGAACCTTCGCAGCCAAATCAGCCAGAACTCCACGCCCCCGTCCTCCCTCCTTCGACCCGAAATCTCCTCCCCTGGCTGGTCGCGGTGGCCTTTTTCATGGAGTCGCTGGACACCACCATCCTCAATACTGGCGTCCCCGTCATCGCCAAGGCCCTCAGTGTCACTGCCCTGGCCATGAAAGCCGTGCTGGCCAGCTATACGCTCGCCCTCGCCATCTTCATTCCGATCAGCGGCTGGATGGCCGACCGCTTCGGCACCCGCCGCGTCTTCTCCGCCGCCATTGGCATCTTTACCCTGGGCTCACTGCTCTGCGGCATCTTCACCAACATTCACGCGCTGGTGTTCTGGCGTGTGCTCCAGGGCTGCGGCGGCGCCATGATGGTTCCTGTGGGGCGGCTCACGCTGGTGCGTGCCTTTGCGAAGCACGAACTGGTGCGGGTGATGAGCTTCGTCTCCATTCCCGCCTTGGTCGGCCCCATGCTCGGTCCGGTGGCCGGGGGCCTGATTGTCGATTACCTCCATTGGCGGGTGATCTTTTTCCTCAACATTCCCATCGGCCTCCTCGGGCTGTTCATGGTCTACCTCCGGCTGCCCGATTAGCTGCTGGACCGCTTTGGTTACCGCTCGATCCTTATGTCCAACACGTTCGTCATTGGTGTCCTGCTCGTGCTCTTCGCCGCTATTGGACTACGCACGCCGCTCTGGGTGATCGTGCTGCTCGCCTTCCTCTATGGAGCCTTCAGCACACTCCAATTCACCAGCATGAACACCCTGGTCTATGCCGACGTCGCGGAAGAGGACACCAGCGCCGCCAGCACCATCTTTGCCACCATGCAGCAGATGGCCCTTAGCTTCGGTGTCGCCATCGCCGGGCTCGCCACGGCCTTCTTTCTTCCTGAGCACATCTGGTCAGTTCCCGCGATCTTCATCCACGGTATTCACAAGGCCTTCATCGCCCTGGGGGTACTGACCGTGGTCTCCACCGTGGTCTTCCGCAATCTGCGCCCCCGCGACGGACTCTCCATCAGCCGTCAAAGACTGGTTCACGCCGGGTAATAGCTTTCGCCGTATGTTCGGTTCTACCGCGGTGACCGGGTTCGCCCATCGCGCAGCGGTTTCAATGTGGCGGCGGCCACAAGCGGCAGCGACTCCGTCCAGAGTCGCTTCTCCTGACGCAAACGCCGGCTCGACGGGTGACCGTACACTGAACGGGTGGGCTCCTTCACGATTGCACATCTGATGGCCGCGATGGGGGCGGCGTTTCTCGCCGGCGGCATCAACTCCATCGCAGGTGGCGGCACGCTCATTACCTTTCCGGCGCTGCTGGGTCTCGGCCTGTCCCCGATACCGGCGAACGCCACCAGCACCGTGGCCATCTGGCCGGGGTCGCTGGGTAGTATTTGGGGATTCCGCCGGGAACTTGCGCTCGTGCCCCGCCGGATGCTGCTGCTCGCTGTCCCTGCTGTGCTGGGCGGCCTTGCCGGGGCATGGCTGCTGCAGCGAACCCCGCCACAGATCTTCGCTCATCTTGTTCCTTTTCTGATCCTGTTTGCCACGCTGCTGTTCACACTCCAGGCGCCCGTGCAACGGCGTCTGCGCGCCCGCGCAGCCGACCCTGCGCTTGATCATCCTCCCAGCCGCACAGCGGTGGTCCCCAGGTGGAGAAGCGGCTTGTGGATCCTGACCGCGACCGTCGCGCAGTTTGCGGTCGGAATCTACGGCGGATATTTTGGCGCTGGAATGAGCATCATGCTGCTGACCCTGCTCGCATTTCTCGGAATGGAGGACATCCTGAAGATGAATGCGATGACCAGCTTCCTCAGCCTGTGCACCAACGGCGTAGCGTCGGCGCTCTTCGCCGCTGCGCATATGGTGGTTTGGAGCTTTGTGGCGGCCATGATGGTGGCTGCGCTGGTGGGCGGCTATGCGGCGGCGGGCGTAGCGCGGAAGATTGGGCGCGTGATCGTGCGGCGGGTGGTCATCGCGGTGGGATTCACGATTGCCGCGTTGCTGTTTGTGAAGATGTTCTGATCCATTTTCCCATGTCAGGAACTGCTGCCCGTGCTGCAGGAAATGTGATCCGAAACCACCTTCACAGCCCGCTGGGAGATAATCCCGTTCCCCGCGCCTGGTTCGCTGGCTTGGCGTTGCCGTCCTTCATGGCGTCGTCTACCAGTGATCTTAGGATCTATTCGGCGCTGCGGCTGAATGGGCAAGCGCAGCCGGTCAAGTACTCGGAATTCGAGGTGCTCCCCTCATCAAGGCCGGCTGAAATCGTGGCTTCTATTCTCCGGAATCGACCAATCCATCCTGCCCCCTGCACTACGCTATGAAGAGAAGCTCCCAACGATCTATACGTCAGACGAGATCAGTTCCATCCGGACGCTGCCGATCCGTGCATGAGTCTCGCCATCGGGCTGGCTCTCAAGTGCGGGCTGCGGGAGCTGCCATCGAAGTGCGGGATCAGGATCAAGGAGCCATCGATTCTGACGTTCTGGCCAAGCATTCGGCATACCGGCAGAGGGAGGGAGTTTCTAGGCCAGGCACTGTGATAAGTCCTCCAGATAACATGCGCGTATAGGAGTTAGTCAAAATGCTTATGGGCACAAGACTGGATTCAGTTGCCTATTCGGCCTATCATAAGGGCAAATCTGCGACGTAGCCACGGCAGGTTCCAGCGGGAGGGGCAGTCTGAGATCGAAAGCAAAAAGGATTGGCTTGGCTATTATCGGCGGTGGCCGTGTGGGGTTATTTCGAGGTGAAGTGGCGGCGCGTCATCCTGCCGTCGACTGGATAGGCTTAGCGGAGGTCAAGCCAGATCGGGCCGAGCAGGTGGCCGCGAGCATTGGTGCAGATTTCGTGACCAGAGATTTCCGGGAACTGCTGCGACGGCCGGAGGTAACGGCGGCAATTATTGCCACCGATGAGCATTTGCACGTGGATCCGATTCTGGCCGCGGTAGAGCGGGGACTGCCGATTCTGATCGAGAAGCCACTGGCCACTAAGCTTTCTGAGTCGTGCAGGGTGCTGGAGGCCATCGAAAAATCCGGCACGGATGCGGTGGTGGGATACACGCAGCGTTTCAGAAGGCGCTGGCTGGCTGCCAAGGAAAAGGTGCGCACCGGGGCGCTCGGGGACGTTACCCTTGTTACCTCGCGCGCATTCATGAACCGGCTGGTGGCTATCGACAACTACCGCCGGGCTAGCGACCCGTTATCCATTTCGCCGATGGTGATCTCTGGAACGCACGCGCTCGACATCGCTATGTGGCTCCTGGAAAGCAAGACCGCGACCGAGGTGTACGCGCGGTCGGTAGACAAGGTTTTGGGACCTCTGTTTGGCGGCATTGACGGCACGGCCGGCATGATCACTTTCGAGGACGGATGCGTCTACCACCTGAATATCTCCTGGGCACTTCCCGTCACCTGGCCCGCGGCGGTATATAGCCTCGAAGTCGGCATCGTAGGCACGGATGGCGTTTTGACCATTGATGACACCCATCGCGACATTGTCCTAGCCGCTACCGCCCCCCAAGCGGAAGGCTACTTGCCCGACAGCAGCCGCCTCGTGGATTTTATGGGGAGTTATCCGCCTGGAGATATGGCCCTGGGCGAGTTGCGCGGGCCGATGCGCGAGGAGACAAGCGAGTGGCTTAATCGAATCTCGCTGGGAGTTCCGACACAACATGCTACAGCCAAGGAGGCGCATAACCGGTTGATGCTAACCAAGGCGCTGGATTTATCGGCCAAGAAGCGGCAGCCGGTCCCGTTGCCACTCGAGCGGGAGAGTTGAATTGCGCGTGGCGACGCGACCGAGATGCGGACCGGCCGGACCGGCCCTAGAAAAGGCGTAAGAACGGCGGGAGAGTTGCAGGCGGAAACGCGCTCGGTCCTCGGATCGAGGGAGGGCAGATGAAAAGGCTCAATATTGGGATTATCGGGACAGGCTGGTGCGGGGGCATTCGTGCGGAGACATGTGCGGCCAGTCCCTTTGTGAACGAGTTGCACATTGCAGAAATCCGGGAGGAGCGGTTGCGGGAAGTGGCGCAAAAGACCCGGCCGGCGACGGCGACAACCGATTACAGAGATCTGCTGGCCATTCCGGGCATTGACGCGATCATGATTTCCGCGACTCCAGAGACGACGCATTACCCCATGGCGAAAGAGACCCTGGAGGCGGGCAAACACGTTTTTCTGGAGAAGCCGATTGCCCTGCAATTGGCGGAAGCCGATGAGCTGATCGAGTTGGCCCACTCCAAAGGACTTCTGTTTACAATTGGCTATTCGCAGCGCTTTAATCCGAAGTTCGCATATGTAAAGAAGTCCATCGCCGATGGTGCAATTGGCCATCCCATCAGCGCACTGGTGAGCCGTCATATCACCCGCAATCTGGGGCACAAGATCGGCGGGCGCATCAAGCTCTCCCCGGCGGCCATGGAGGCAACCCACGATATCGATTTTTTGTTGTGGTGCTTTGAGCCCCGCAGGCCGGTGCGCGTGTACTGCCAGCAGGTCAACAAGATTATGCAGGGCTCGCACAATGTGCCTGACTGCGCCTGGATCGTGGTGACGCTGGATGACGGCAGCGTCCTCACCATCGGGGCGGGCTGGGTTCTGCCGCCAGCTTATCCGAATTTCTCGTCTACGTGGATTGAGATGGTGGGGACCGAAGGCGCAGTCATGGTTGATGACACTCACCGGGATGTGTATGTGACCACGATGAAGAGCGGCATCGAGTTCCCCATCTCGACCATGCCGGGCGAGAAGTTGGGGCATGTCTACGCCGGACCGATGGAAGCGGAAACCATCCATTTTCTTGAGTGTGTAGTGCTGGGCCGCCAGCCACTAGTGACAGCCGAACATGCGCGCATGGTGATGCGTGTTTATCAGGCGGCCGACCGGTCGGCGGAAGAGGGGCGTCCAGTGAGTATTGACTGGCTTGGCGTGCCGGATGTGGATCGCCACGGCGCGCCCGCTGACCTGTCGACCGCGCGCTGAAGCAGGGCGCCGGCGGACTCCAGTGTTCGCCGCCGCGCGCGGTTCATTCATGCTCCGGGCTGCAATCCAGGGCCAATACTATTTCAGCCTTTCGTGCAGGCACGATCGCACCGCCGCGCTCAGCGGCTCGCTTCTTCAGAGAAAGCTCTCATAATCCTCAGGTCCGACGATGACGTATGCCGACCGCGGCTGAGCCGCGGGTACGATTCTTGCGGTATTGCGCCCATAAGTATTTCGACTGAGTTTCATACTGGAGTTTTATTTGTAATGCGATCATGTATGCCGTTTACTAGGACTCTGTAGACAGCTCCGCGTGAGTACAAGTTCCGAAAAGAGAGGTGCAATTTCTCATGGATACTTCCTACATCGTCAAACCGAAACCTCATGAAGTTGTGGACACTTCCTTCATAGTCAAACCTCACGAGTGGGATCCGCGGCGTGTGTACAGCCAGACCGCCGCAGACTGGCAACACCGTGTCGATTTCGATCGCTTGCGCCGAGAGCGTTTGGAGAAGCTGCAGGCCCAAATGAGGAAGGACGATATGGGCGCCCTGGTGTTGTTTGCCGGTGCCAATATCCGCTACGCGACCGCTGCCTATCAGGGGAACTGGAAATACAACATTAACATCCGCTATGCCGTGGTGCCGCACACCGGCGAGCCGGTGCTGTTTGAAACGGCAGGCTCCGACCTCCAATGCGCCAAGATCGATTTGCCGTGGATGGCGGGGCGAATTCGGCCGGCGATTACCTGGCAGTGGGCTGAAGGCGCCGTGCCGCACATGGCCGCGCGGATGGCGGAGAGCGTATTGGAAGTTTTGAAGGAACACGGAGTGGCAAACGAACGGATCGGGATCGACAACCTGGATATTCCGGCTCTGGAAGCTTTTCAGAAGGCGGGAATCGCGATCATGAACGGCTGGCCGACGATCTCCGCAGCGCGCGTAGTCAAGACGCGGGACGAAATCGAGCTGCTCAAGCAGGCCTCGAGCCTTGGCGACGCGGCGATGTGGAAGATCAAATACGAGTGGCTTAAGCCGGGTGTGCGTGAGCGGGAAATCGAGGCGAAGGTCCATGAGTTCATGCTGGAGCGCGGCTGCGAGATCATCTACGACATCATCGTGGCTACAGGGGGTAACACCAGCCCCTATCGGCGTTGGGCGACCGACAAGCTGATTCGACAAGGCGACCTCGTGATCGTCGATATCAATGCAGTGGGACCGTCGGGCTACTTCATCGACTTCGTGCGCTGCTTCAAGTGTGGCGGAGCGCAGGGAATGAAGATGACGGGGAAGGAGATCGACCTCTACCGCGAAGTATACGACTCGATGTACGCCGGACTGGAGAAGCTGAAACCGGGCAACAGTACCGCGGATGTGGCGGCGGCTTTTCCAAAGTATGACGACGACGTTTACGGGACGGTGACGCTGCAGCAGTTCGCGCACAGCATTGGAATCACACTATATGAAGGGATGTGGATCTCTCGCGCTTACTCAATGCAGTATCCGGCGGAGATCAAGGAGAACATGTATTTCGCCATCGAGACCTTCGCCGGGCACCCAGGCCTGGAGCAGACCTGCCGGCTGGAGGAGAATGTGCTGGTTTCGGCGGACGGCCCTGTGGTCTTCACGCTGATGGAGCATATGGAAGAGGCAATGAAGCGCTGAACCGGCGGCAGGAAGCTGCATGGGACCGAGGGGATGGAAAGGGGGAAATTCGTGATGACCCGAGAACCTTGGAAGACAGAAGAATGGTTTGTCAGCCCATGGAATTTCAGCGAGAACGTGCGCGCGCAGATGCACTTTCCGAGGCAGGTGACGTTTCACGATGTCACTCTGCGCGATGGTGAGCAGCAAGCGGGCGTGGTTTTCAGCAAGGACGACAAGATTCGGATCGCAGAGGCTCTTGCCGAGGCGGGAGTACACCGAATTGAGGCGGGCATGCCGGTGGTTTCGCCGAGCGACGAGGCGGCCATCAGGGAGATCGTCAAGCGGGACCTGGGCCCGCAAATCTTCGCATTTTCACGCTGCATGGTGGACGATGTGAAGCGTGCGGTAGATTGCGGAGTATCGGGGGTCGTGATGGAGGTGCCTTCAAGCACCCACATCATTCAAAATGCCTACCGTTGGCCGCTGGAAAAGGCCGTGGATCTATCCATCGAATCGACGGCATACGCGCACGCGCAGGGTCTCGAAGTGGTATTCTTTCCCATCGACTTCACGCGTGCGGAACTGAAATGGGTGTTGGATCTTATTCTGCGCGTGGCCACCGAGGGACACATGGATGCGCTGGCCCTGGTTGATACGTTCGGGGTTCTCGCGCCACATGCAATACCTTACCTGGTACGGGAGGTGAAGGCGCGGCTCAACACGCGGCTGGAAGCACATCTGCACATGGATTTTGGGATGGGTGTGGCGAACACGGTGATGGCGCTGGCGGAGGGTGTGGAAGTGGTCCATTCGACTGTGCTGGGATTGGGCGAGCGGGCCGGAAACACGCCGATGGAAGAGACGGTAATGGCTCTGCGCACGCTATACGGAATAGATACCGGCATCCGATACGATAAGCTCTATGGGCTGGCTCGGCTGGTAGAGAAGCTCTCAGGCCACAAGGTTCCGGATAACAAGCCTGTTGTCGGAGAACGGCTCTTCCAGATCGAATCGGGCATCATCGCCAGCTGGTACCAGAATTGCAGTAAACATCACCCCACCGAGTTGTTCCCTTACCGCTGGGAAGAGGTGGGCCAGCCGCCGGCCCAAATTGTGCTGGGCAAGGGGAGCGGCATCGATTCGATCAAGACTGCGCTGAAGCAGCTCGGCGTGGACACCAGCGAAGAAGAGGCGGCGATCATTGTCGCCGCGGTAAAGGATTTTTCGCTGCTGAACAAGAGGTTGCTAACCGATGCGGAGTTTCGCAGCATTGTGGAAAGCGCACTCGCCGGGAAAGCCGCCCATCGCGCTACACTGGCCGGCTGACCACGAGCGGCTACAGGCCACCCGGAATTGCCTGAATGCCGACTGAGCGATGGGCATGCAACTCGCATCGGCATTGCTTGCAGATTTCGGAGCAGGCACGACTTTGGGACAGAATCGCAATAAATTTAGATTGTCATTTTTTCTCAGGAGCGGCAAACGGTGAAGTGGTTGATTGCTGTGCTGGCGGTTTGCTTGGCGCTCGGCGTATCGCGAATGCCGGCCCAAGCCTCATCGGCAATGCCAATTCCCGTTCCACTTACCGCGGAACATCATCACCACCTGGTCTTTTCCAGTCCTCAGATTCGAGCCTTCTATGTTGTTATCCCGCCTCGGGATCAGACCCTGATCCATCAGCACGACGTCAATTATGTATGGGTAGGGCTTGGAACGGCGGATGTAGTCAATGCCACCGTGAACAAGCCCGCAGTCCGTCTGCATAGCCGCGATGGGATGCTTCACTTTTCAGCGGGTCACTTCGCACACAAGGCTATCAATGTGGGAGCTACGACCTATCGCAACGTAACAGTAGAGTTGCTCCAAGATCAGAAAAATCCCCGTAACTTGTGCCAAGAGGTCTTGGAGAGAAAGCCTCTGCATTGCATCCAGCCAGTGGCTGGAAGGTTCCTGCGCGCCCCCGGTGTTACTGTTAGACCTGACTTTACAACGGACGAGATCGAATTCGATACGGTTACGGTGGCAGCCGGAGCCAAGGCGACGCTAAAGGGAGCGGCGATTGCACCGGTCGTTATCGTGCTCTCTCATACCAGCGCTAGTGCAGATCGTGACTCCAAGGCGTCAGTCGGTGAAGGCGCAAGGGAACTGAAAGCCGGGGACGTGCTGTCGGCCAGTACCGATACACCGCTCACGCTCCGGAACACAGGATCGCGCCCAGCCCGATTTTTAGTCTTCGAGTTCCTGCACCGTTAGAGTCGACCATTCAGGAGGTGCCGGCCACGCCCTTTCACCGGCGCCTGTGCTTCCCACCAGCTTTGCTTCCCGGAGATTGCATGGAACACACTATCTCAAAGCTTATCGGTAGCTATGAAAAAGGGAACCTGAGCAGAAGACAACTGATTGCCGGCCTTGTTGCGCTAGCGACCAGTGCTTACTCAGCGCCGCGCTGTGAGGGATTTTCGCTCCCCACCGCAGAGGTGGATGCTCCGGATCCGTATTCTGTGGTGGCCGTGGGCATCAATCATGTCGGCATCAATGTTAGCGATGTAGCACGGTCTGTACGGTGGTACAGAAGTGTGTTTGGGCTGCAAGACCTGGTGCAGTCGAAGGAGGTGGCGGTCATGGGCTTTCGTGATCGCGCTCCCGGGAGCACTTCGTTCGTCTTTCGTACGACCAAGAATCCCAGGCTCAGCCATATTATGTTCGGAATTGACAATTATGATCCGGTCGCACTGAAGAGATATCTCCAGCGGAGAGGCTTGACGTGTCGCGACGACCGACTCAGTTACCACGTGCAGGATCCGGACGGAATCGATGTCCAGGTCGGTGATAAGAACCTGCATCCTAGCGAGACGGTGCTCAAGCCTCAATAGCAGCTCAGGCGCTCAGCGTTCTGAGATGGGAGCGGGCGGGCTGCTGAGAGCAGTTCTGAACCTGGGGGTCTC